>CANQKL010000020.1 GCA_947624455.1 uncultured Clostridia bacterium | reverse complement strand
TGACACAGCATGGCGCGGAAAAGGCCGTCGCAAATGTCTGATTTTAGTTGGGGATTAGTATAAGCTCGCACTGGGCAGCTACATCGAAAGCGCGAAAATACAGTTCCTCCATAGGTATCCATCGCTCAACAAATTGGCGAAGGCCGTCGTCTCCATTCCTTAACGCGATGCGGCGAAGCTGTTCTTGCTGAGACACAGACAAAAAAACTCTCAGATCATAGTATTCCCGAAGCTTGGGATGGCAGCTGTAGGAACCTTCGACAACCACTATTGGGGTTGCCATCTCAATTACCTCCGGCCCCAGTTCCCACCGATCGCAGTCAAAAGGACGAAACCTTATCTCTCTTTTGCCTGAACGGAGGGGTAAAATGACCTCGTCAAGGAAGCGTTCCCAATCCACATTACCTCCTGGAGCGGATAAACGCTGCGGAGTTCGCTGTTCAGGGCGCGGAAAGAAATCATCCATATGAAAAACGGCGCAGTTCAAAGCCTCTTTCAGCCTGGCCGCAAGAGTAGTTTTTCCCGAAGCGCAGCGACCGTCGATAGCAATTATCAGCGGTTCTTTGCCATGGGACAGTTTCTCTATTTTTTCAATCAGTTCCCCTACGATTTTTTCCATATCAGCGTCCCCGTTTCTATCATTAATAAAACCGCGTTCCTGTCTGTATTCGCTTTTGATATTTCTACCCCGATTATAGTATACGATCCCGGGTACAAGCCCCAGGATCGTATATTTTCATTTCAAGGAAGCGTCACGCCCTATTTCGTGACCGCACTGGCCAGAGGTCTCATCTCATCGTCCCAGATAAACGCCTTGACCTTAGCGGCTCCGTTTGGCAGATCAATTTCCAGCCTGCCGGTAAAGTCGCGGGTCTGTACGCCCGTAAGTCTGCCTGAGATATCATACGCGGCCACAAAGGCCTTGGCCGACCTATCAGCCTCAAAAACGGCAATACCGTCTCGGATCTCGACGGAGCAGCCGCTTCCCTCCACAGTTATTTCCGCAGAGGCTCGGATGTTTGTCCCATTGATCTTTCCCTCGACAGCGTATGTCCCAGCGTAAGCAAAGGCGTTGCCTCCGGGAACTCTCCATTCAACAGGAAGCTTCTGCACGCTGCCATCGCTCATGCTGACGTCCACCGTTCCAGGCAGACTGTCCAGCTCGGCCTCCACAGGTTCAGCGGAAAGGGCAAAAGCCTTCTTAGTGTGGAGCCGCAGCACCACAAAGGACAGGGGTTCCATCTGATAGGTAAAGCTGTCGGAAGCGCCCTCAAATAGCTCCTCCACCGTCGCCACATTATCCGGAGCGCCGGGGCTGTTCGTGTCGCTCAAGCTGCCGCCGGCAAGCACATAGGCAGTAGCGGTGGGATTGACGTAGCCGACATTCGCTATATCAATATCCACGTCGGCAGATTCGCGGCTGACATTTACCAGCTTGAGAATGATGTCGCCGCTATTGGAGTCCTCGGAGGCCGACGCGTAAACCGGCCCCTTCGTCAGCTTGATATACTGCTCATGGATAAGCTGACCGTCCAGATAGCACCGAGCGTAGTCGTCCTCCACCTCTATACGGATATCATACCAGCGATTGCTCTCAATGCTGCCGTTCACCATTGGCGAGATGGTGCTTTTAGCGCCGTCGGAGACTCTCTGAATGGCGTGCTGACCGTTGCCCCAGCCGCCGATGTTCCAGAATATATAATTGTTCTCGTCCTCATAGTTGAACGGTATAAGGAAGCCCTCTCCCCCGCCGGTCTTATATGCCTGAAGCTCCAGGGTATAGTTTTTCGCCGAAATCTTGGCTGTGGCGAGAGCGCCTTCTACTGCGGCGTCAGTTTGGGACACGACTCCGCCGGAGCTGCTCCATGCGCCAAGGCTTCCGCCCACGGGGTCAACCGTAGTCTTTTTACCGTTTTCATCGGTTACGGTAATGTTCTTAAACTGGGCGGAGGTGAGCCAGGTTCCCACGCCTACTCCTGTCTGGCTGGGAGCGTCGCTCTGGATTATTCCGCCAGCAAGAACGGCGCTGCCATTGTTGTTGGCGAACATAGACTGAACGTGATAATCCGGCGAACCGTAAGCCATGACATTATTGAACCATATCATATCCGGATACCACTGATTGTTGTTGAGCTTGGCCAGCAAAGGCGCATAGGAGGCAAGCTTGACAACGTCGGCATTTCTCTCGAGGCCGGTCATATAGGCGGCTTCGGACAGGGCGGCGTAAAGAGTGTTGCCATAGGCTCCGTTTGCCGCGTATTCGCCTGCAAACACGGAGAAGCCGTCACGGTCATAGCTGTCATAGCGGTTAACGTTGCTCAAAAACCACTCCGGCGCACGGTAGTAGTGTTCGTCAACGGCATAGGTGAAATTCTTGTCATCCTTGTGTTCACGGAGCCAGCTCCACGCGTTGTCAAAGTCGATGCCGTCAGAGTTTGGGCCGGAGGTGGAAATAAGCTTTATGTCGGGATAGAGCTTGTGTATCTCCTCCTCAAAGGCCTCGTAACGGTCAAAGAAGCGGTTCTCAGCGGTGTTCCACTGTTCGTTGCCTATACCCAGATACTCCAGTCCAAAGGGTTCGGGATGGCCCATATCGGCTCTGATCTTGGCCCACTCATTAGTTTCAGGATCGCCGTTGGCAAACTCGATGAGATCGAGAGCGTCCTGGATATAGATATTATACAAATCATCCCAGCTTGACACCTCGCCGCTCTGGAACTGACAACCGATGCCCACGCCCAGTACAGGCAGAGGCTTGGCGCCGATATCCTCGCAGAGCAGGAAATATTCATAGAAGCCCAGTCCCAGGGTCTGGCAGTAGTCATAGTCGTAGAAATTTCCGCTGGTCTGCCAACGGTTCCAATTTTCTCTACGGCTCTCAACAGGGCCAAGGCTGTCCTTCCAGCTATAGCGGTTGTTCAGGTAATAGCCCTCCACAACGCAGCCGCCGGGGAAGCGCATAAAGCCCGGGTGCAGATCAGCGAGAAGCTGTACTATATCCTTGCGGAGGCCATTTTCCCGACCGTTGTAGGTGTCGCGGCTCATGACCGATATCATGTCAAGATCCAGAGTACCGGCCTTGCTAAAGGTCACCTTTACCGTGGCGGCCTCAGCCGTGGCTCCGGTTTCAATAACACCGCTGTGCTTTTCAAAATCTTTCCCAAAGTTCGAGAAGGTCACGCTGCCCAGGACAGAGCTGCCGTTGACTATAGAAACAGTGACGGCACCATCATAATCTCCTCGGGCAAAGAGGCTGGCATTGAAGCTTTCGCCCTTGTGGACGGCAAAACCGCCGTAGCAGTCATTGGAGATCCCTCCCCCCGCCTGAGCGTCCAGGCGCAGATAGGTGGTATTGTTTTTATTGAGCGGAGCTTCGCTCAGATACTGTGCGTTTGCATTATTAGCCGTCCAGCCCTGACCGGGGACCTTGACATAGGCTTCTCCACGGTCGGGATTGCAGTGAGCCGCCTCAAAAGAGCGGTTCTTTACGGCCTCGCTGTACATTCCGCCGTCGGCGGCGAAGTTTATATCCTCAAAGAAGATGCCGTACATATCGCTGGAGATCTCGGCCTTCTTTTCAGCGGCGTCCACCTTTAGGCTGTAGCTCACGGTTTCGATGCCGTTCATTTCCGCAATTTCTGTGGCGGACAAGGCCCTGTAGTAGACCTTTACATTGTCGTAGCTGCCGGCGAAATATGAGTCCGCGGGCCAGGTGGATTTTCCAAGGCTTACTGCCAGGCCCTTGCCAAGGTGGTAAAGGGTCTTAGTAACAGCGGCTTCCTCAAACACTTTGCCGTCCAGGTACAAAACGAGCTTATCAGGCGTGCCTACAAGGGTGTAGTTGTGCCAGCCGCTTAAATCGGCGGCCTTTTCCAGCCCCTCCTCATAGCCGTTGCTGGTTATGGTCATAGCAGCTCTGAGTCCGTCCTTTTTCGTGCGCAGGAACAGATAGTCGTTGTTGTCGTCGCCTACGCCAAAGGTAAAGAAGAAATCTTTGTCGGTGTCAACCTTAACGTCTATGGACACGGTGAAGGTGTCGCGGCGGTCAAAGATACCGTCAGGAAGGCTGAAGTAACCGCCGTCGGAGCCGTCAAGGGTCAGCACGCCGTCCGCAACCTTGGCGCTGCCATGGAGCCGTCCCTCGCTGTCGGAGCCGTCGTTCTCGAACGTGTAGCTGTATGCGGGAGCGGTTCCTTCCCCAGCTACAGGCAGGGGGCCCCACTTATCCATTACTGCGTCATATTCGTCCTGAGTAATAGCAAGCATAACGCCGTGCTTGGCGCCGGTGGGCATCTTGTAGCCGTAGGTCAGCCTTGTAAACTGACCGGAGGCCAAGTTGTCAGTTACCAGCGGGAAAAATCCCACTCCGGCATTGGCTCCGGCATAGCCGTCCAGCATCAGGCAGTACCTGCCGTCTATCATTTGGAAAATGCCGGGGCCCTCCACGCCGGTTATATTTTCAATATTGGAGTCGATCCTCGTGTATGGGCCGTCGAGCCTGTCGGCCACTTCCATGAATACCTTTATCGGCTCCTCATCCTTTGTGAAACGGTAATACCGACCGTCGTCGCCCCGAACCATTGTGGTGTCGATAACAGAGGGATAATCTTTGCCCATGAATATTTCCGGTTCCGTAAAGGTGCAAAAATCCCTGGTTCTCGCGCACTGTATGACCTTCTGTCCCAGATCGGCCCGGCTGGAGGCCCAGTAAATGAGGTATTCCTTGTTTTCCTCATCGTAAATCACCTCGGGAGCCCAGGTGCAGCCCATACGGTCGTCGCTTACCTTTATCATCCGCTGCTCGCTCCAGTTCACAAGGTCGTCGCTTTCCCAGAACATCAGGTACTTGCTGCCGTTGTTGCCGTACTCTCCCCAGTTGCCGCCGTTGGCGTCCAGGTCGGTCGCCATAAGGTAGAAGCGGTCGCCCTCATAGCTTCGTATAATGTAAGGGTCGCGAAGGCCCTTAGTCCCCATTGAGCTTTCTATGACGGGGAAGTTGCCGTTCAAGTCCCTCCAGTTGAGGCCGTCGTCACTGATGGCAAGGTGTATCTGCTGCACCTCCGCCTCGCCGTTGACAGCGCCTCGGAAGTAAGCGTAAATGTACCCCACCTTTTCCTTCTCAGCGGGCCGAGCCTTTACGGTAAGCTCAAATTTGCGACTCACGCTCACGCCGTCCTTTTGGATAGTTCCGGTTAGGGTCACCTTCTTGTCCTTATCGCCCCGGGTGACAATTCCTTCGGGAGTTACGGCTGGGTCACTTGACGACCAGCCTATAACCGCGCCGTCCTTTTCGGCGGGGAGGGTGATATGTCCCCGAACGTTATCCGAGTCGGGAATTTCAATTTTGCTGAGTATGGCGGAAAGTTCCATTTCCTCATCGCTTACGCTGCCGTCATTGACAATTATCGTGGCCTCCACATTCCTGTATTCGGGTCTGAGCGTGCGGTCGGCGGTCATGTAAAGTATGGGCGTCCCATCAAAGCCGTAGTGGATCGTTCGGGCAGTCATGCTGCGGGTGCCGCCGTCCGGCTTCATATGGACTATCAGGGTGTCGCGGCCCAGCTCGTCCTTCACAAAGGAGTTGTGGCCGGGGCCAAGCTCTCCGCTGACGTGTTCACTGGCTAATACGGGATAACCCGTAACTTTCCAGCTTTCAGGGTTCATCAGATCGGCGTTTTCGTCGGCTGACATCATGCCCAGGCAGTAGGTATTGTCCACACCGCTGCCCGAGAAGGTCAAAAACAGCTTGCCCTCATGCTTGAGGACATTGGGGCCTTCATCTACTGTGGCGGTTCGCCTATCCCAGCCAAAGGAAGGGATCCTGATGGCCACAGGATCGGTAGTCAGCTTCGTGGGATCGAGAGGATCCACGCCCGCGATCACAAGCTGCGAATTTCCGTTACCAGCGGCGGTTATGGGCCGCTCGGCCCAAATATAATAGCTTTTGCCCGCGGCCTCGAGATAGGTCATGTCAAGGGTTATGCCCTCGGAAATGAGCGGCGAACCATCGGCGCGGGTTATACGTACAGGCGTACTCCAGGAATCTATGTTCGTGGGGTCGCCGGAGCAGGTCATCACCCGGCTCTGAACGCTGTTCCACGCGCCGGTTGTACCGGAGGCGAAGAGACAGCGGAGCTGACCGCCGATAACGTGAAGCTCGGGCGCCCAGTTGCATCCGCTCATATCTCCCACGGCGGTGTTATTGAATATAAGGTTGTCCTTAGCCTGTGCAAGGCCCTCGATCGTATCAGCCTGGCGGATATAGAGCTTGAGGGCGTTGCCGGTCTCGTCGGTGGCTATGAAGTAGTATTTGTCATTATATTTATAAACAACGGGATCTGCCCGGCCAAAGATCATGGGGCTGTCATAGTCCTTTATTTTCGCCTTGCCGGTCACGGTATAAGCTCCGTTTTTGCTGAAGTCGATGCTGCCCAGCGCGCCCATATCCCAGTCCACAGGTATGACCTGAGACGAGCCGTCGCTGTAGTTGGCAGTCAGGCCGGGAAGCTCGGTAACCGCCCTGCCCGGACGGACGCTTATTTTTATCGGTTCCACCGAGGTGTTCCTGACCTCGCCCAGCTTTTTAACAAGGTAGTCGGCCTCCGCTTCGGTTATGGGCAGCAGGCCGGTGACCTGACCGTTTATGTCGCCGACTGACAGACGGTCGGCGTTGTCATAGCCTTCGGCTTTGCCGGAA
Organism: uncultured Clostridia bacterium; assembly: GCA_947624455.1. GTDB lineage: Bacteria > Bacillota > Clostridia > UMGS1883 > UMGS1883 > JAFLUQ01. The sequence continues at coordinate 9,387 of CANQKL010000020.1, read as the reverse complement.
ACAGTCTTGAAGCTCACAAGATCCCTGGTTTCCCAAAGCTCGAGCCTTTCATCGCTGCCGTCAAGCCTCATGGTGGTGGCGGCCACGCCGATGCTGTCGTCGTCTTTCCGGTAAAGCCAGGGCTTTTTCATGACCCTGGTGGTACCGGCCACGCTGCCGTCATTGAGATCGGCGTCGGCAAACAGCACTCCAAGGCCGAAATTCAGCTCCTGCCAGTTCCCGCCCATTTTTACCGCCAGATGCATACTGGCGTCGGCGTTCATGTCTCCGGTCTTGGTATAGGCCGCTACAAAGTTGTCGGTAGTTCCCATTATCATTGCGTCAAAATCTCTCGTCTTTCCGTTTATATTTGCCGTGAGCCGGGTATAAACCGACTTTTCGCCGGGAGCGGTATAGCCCTCCCACTTTACGCTCTTGTTAAAAATAGACGTTGGCAGACTGTAGGTTCCGTCCAGGTTGTAAGGAATGTTCAGGGCGGCCAGCGCCTGCTCGTCAGTGACCCGGCCATAGCTGCCAGCGGTCACCTTGAACCCGCCAATGGCCGTGTGAGTGTAATCCGCGTTGTAATATCCCATCGCCACGTCCAAACTGCCGAAGCCGTTTATCTCCCCTTCCACGGTCTTTGTGAACACGCACTTTCCCCCTTGTTCAAGGGAGACCCCGTGCTTTCCGTCCTTGTTCCAGGCTGAAACCGAAAAGGGCTGCACCGCGCTGACGTTGCGCTCCAAAATGGGGCCAAGAGCCGTAATATCCCCGGCGTCCGTAGCGGCATACACCCCGTTTATGTCAAAGCGAACCGCCAAGATGAGTCCGCCGTCTGCGTCCTTAAAATAATAATCGTGGTAGCAGGTGCCAGTATCCCCAATTTTAAGGTTAAAGTCCAGCACCAGAAAATCCGAGCCTTTTCCCAGTCCGCCGCCGGGGGCTATCAGCCTGCCTAAGCCGGTATTGTCCTGGGCGTTTTCAAAAAAGGACTGTTCCCTCGTAAGTACGGTTCCTTTTTCGGCCCGATAGAACTGTACCACGTAATCGCCAAAGATACTATAGTATTTATAATTCACGTTACCGTAAGTCTCGTCCACGCTCCAACCCGTCCAATAATTGGCCACAGGCTGGTCGGATATGGAGGTGTTCCCCGGATCGGGAGCGGAGAACACAGTTTCTCCGGCGCTTCTCAGGGCAGCGGCGCTGTACTCCGCGGGCGCCGCCAAAGCCACAGTCGGCGCAAGGGCCAACAGCATGGCAGCGGCAATAATCAGTGAAATTACTTTTTTCATGAAGCTTTCATCTCCTTTACTGTCCATTATAAACTTTTTGATATATATTTACAATAGATTATTTTATCAAATAATATCATTTTTTTAAGACTCGGGCGCTGAGAGCCGCGCCTATAATGCCCGCGTCGCCCAGCAGCCGCGCCGCTCTTATACGGGTCTTGGGGCCGTATTTGTTGAAGTCCATCGCGTACACAAGCTTTCTAAGGGCCTCAATAAATTCCTCGCCCTCGTTGGATATACCGCCGCCTATGGCAATGACCTCGGGTTGGAGCAGGTTGACCAGCGAGACCAGTCCCAGGCCAACATAGCCCGTGTATCTGTCCGCTACCCTCCGCGCCGCCGGATCGCCAAGGGCCGCGCAGGCAAAGGCGGTTCTGCCATTCAGCCCCATTTTTTTGGCCTGTTCGGCCATGGCCGAACCGCCGTCCTTTTCCATGGCCTCCTTAGTCTGGCGTATCAGCGCGGTGGCCGAGGCCAGCGTCTCCCAGCAGCCGCGATTTCCGCAGGTACAAACCGGCCCGTCGGGGTCAACGAGCATATGTCCCGGCTCGAAGCCCGCCCCGTTGAAGCCCCTGTACAGCTCGCCGCCAAGCACGGCGCCGCCCCCGACTCCAGTCCCGAGAGTTATCAGCACAAGGCTGTCCTCTCCGCTGACCGACCACTCGCCCAGAGCGGCTGCATTGGCGTCGTTTTCTATTGTCACAGGCCTGCCGAGCCTGTCCCTCAGCATATCTGCCAGCGGCACGTCCTTCATGGGGATGTTGTTGGAATAACGCACCACGCCGTTTTTGTGATCCACCGTACCTGGACAGCCCACTCCCACGGCTTTTACAGCCGGGTAATCCGCTCCCGCCACAGAGCGGCAGAGCTGCGCGGCGTCGCCCGCTATTTCATCAATAGGCCGTCCGCTGAGAGTGGGGACCGATCCCTTTCTCAGCATACGGCCTCTTTCGTCCACCAAACCGGCGGCCAGATTTGTCCCGCCGATATCCAGGCCCAGATAAAGGGCCGTAGGCCGGGCGGCAACGAGGGTCAGCCCGCCATCGAAGTCCACGGCTCCGAAATTTGAGGGAACTATAAAGGCGCTCCCCTTTTTTACCGGCCTGCCAGCGACTGTGCCGACGCCGTCTATCACGGCCACGCCGACAAAATCAGGCCAGCTCAGAGAAGCCGGTCCGGTTATCTCGATCTTTTCCACTGTATAAAATTCACAGGTCACAAGTCTTTCTCTTCTGTAATTTTTGCCGTTTTCCTCTTCCCTCTCGGTTTCCGCGTCCGCGTGGGGGCAGGATATTGCTTCAAGCCCCTTTTCCAGGTGAAGCTGGCGGGGCTTTCCGTTTTCCAGACGGTCATAGTCGTAAAGCCTATAAGTGACGTCGCTGCTTTGCTGAGTTTCCAGCACCATGACCCCGCCGCAGAGGGCGTGAACCGTACCCGGCTCCAACTGGAAAAAGTCCCCCTTTTTCACCGGGGTTCGGCGCAGCAGCTCACTCCAGCGTCCCTCTTGAACCATGGAGCGAAGCTCCTCTGGTGTCTTGGCGTTGTGTCCAAGCACCAGCTCCGCCCCCTCCTTGGCCTCCAGCACATACCAGCACTCGGTCTTGCCCCGGCTGTTTTCGTGAGTCAGAGCGTACCCGTCGCTGGGATGGACCTGAACGCTCAAGTCCAGCTTTGCGTCGATCATCTTTATCAGGAGAGGAAAGTCCCCTTCCCCTCCGCCAAAAAGCTCACCGTGACTGCGCCACAGCTCGCTGAGCCGCAGTCCCGCCCATTCCCCGGAACTCACGACGCAGTCGCCGTTAGGGTGAGCGCTTATGAGCCAACATTCGCCAACGCTGTCCTCCGCCGGAAAGCCGTAATCCTTCCTCAGTCTGTCGCCTCCCCAGATAGTGCGCTTAAACACCGGCTCCAAAAAAATAAGTTCTCTACTCATCTCCCTGTCCTCCATAAGCCATTCGGCGAAAAACCGCCCATTTTTCCCTATACAAAAGATCCTGACAGCAAAGCCCCGCCATTGCGCCGGTGAAGCCCAGATATACGTGTTCGTCAGTGAGAACGCTCATGTCCAGCGTCCCGCCCACAGGCCGAGGCCCGCCGCCGTCGTCGCAGTAAAATTTCAGCTCCAGCCCGTTTATTTCCGCCCTCAGCTCCACATCGGCGTTTTCCCTGACCAAAACAGGCTCGCCGGGATATTCCAGCCGTTTTTCATCGCAGCTCAGAACCCGAACCTGCTTTTTTCCGCCGCTGCGGGTCACAAATACATAGTGCCAATGGCAGGTGTCATAAAACAGAACTAAACCGGCTAAATGCTTTTCACAGTCGGGTTCAAAGGCCACCGAAACAGATATGCTCACCCTCGCCCGGTCAATGCGCCGAGCCACAAGGGACTGGTCGAACAGGCTGTTAAGGCCCTCCCGGCCCCGGAGCCGCAAGCCCTCCTCGGTCAGTTCCAAGTCTTTGCCCAAAGGGCGGCGCAGGGACTGAAAGCAATCGGGGAGACTTCCTTTCGTAAAATCATATTCCGCAGGCTCCGGCGGGCAGTCGCGTTCCTCCGCGCCCCGAGGCTCGGGTACCTCCACATGGGGATTTTGACCGCCATCCTTTAGCCTCAGCCAGCCGTCGTCGGTCCATTCCACTCTCTGAATACAGGTTTCCCGACCGAAAAAGCAGCGTCCCGGGCCGGAATACCTGGCCGCCAGATGCACCATGTACAGCTCCCCGTCGGGAGTGTCCACCAAATCGGCGTGACCCGCTTTCTGAAGCGGCAGGTCGGGATTGTCCCTGGAATGTAGAAGGATAAAGGGGCAGTCCTCCCAGGGGCCGAAGATCGAATCGGAACGGGAAAGCTGGGCCGAATGGCGTTCCCCCGTACCCCCCTGCGCCTTGAGGAGATAGTATTTGCCGTCAAAATTATAGAGGTGCGAGCCCTCGACCAATTCCCCTTTCGGTTCCCGGTAAAGGGGCCGAAGCTCGCCGGTCAGCCGCCCCCCTTCGGCGTCGTATTCCTGTATGTAAAGGCCGTTGAAGCGCTGACACTTTCCGTAGTGATTGTCCAGGCTTATGAGCCATTTCCTGCCGTCCCTGTCGTGGAAAAGGGACGGGTCAAAGCCCATAGAGTTAAGGTATACCGGCTCCGACCACGGCCCGTCGATGCCGGGGGCCGTGACAAGAAAATTGTCGGTAGACATCATCGGCCCCCTTTCCCTGACCCGGGTATAAACCAGATAGATCAATTTTCCGTCGTATGACAGATCCGGCGCCCACACGCCGCCCCCGTCTGGAACTCCTCTCAGATCCAGCTGGGAGCTTCTGCAAAGGGGCCGCGAGTGGAGCTTCCAATTTTTAAGGTCTTTAGAATGGTAAACGCAAACTCCCGGCCACCATTCAAAGGTGGAGGTGGCTATGTAATAGTCCCGCCCTATGCGGATCACCGAGGGGTCAGGGTTAAAGCCCCTGATAATAGGATTTTGTATCATAAAGCACCTCACCAGAATAAGAATTTGCCGCCAGTCAGCTTGTATATAGCCTCTGTAAAAAAGAAGTCGCCGTATATTATTGGCATATGATGCCTGCCGTAATAGGCTTCGCTGCCCATGAGCAGCAGAGGATCGGTTTCGGGGTCGAAGTCACAATATTCCATCAGGGAGGAAAGCGTCTCCCTCGCCGCGCCGACATACCTATCCTCGCCCAGCTCCAGCAGTCCGCAGGCCGCGATTGCCGAAGCCGTCGTATCTATAAGCTTCGGCTCATCCGGTGCGCGAAAATCGACTCTGGCCACCCAGCCGGTCTTTTCCACGCAGGAGATAAAGTAATCCGCAGCCTTTTTCGCGGCGGCGAGATATTTTTCATCGCCGGTGTGTATGTAGCTCAGGGCGAAGCCGTAAATTGCCCAGGCCTGTCCCCGGGACCAAGACGAGCCTACGCCATAGCCCTGGCCGCCGAAGGTTTCGATCACGTGACCGTCGTTGGGGTCAAGGCTGACTATGTGGTTTACCGAGCCGTCGGGGCGGATGTGGCTTTTCAGCACCTTGTCGGCATGGATACGGGCAATGTACTCATAGCGCGGGTCGCCGTGTTCCTTCGCCGCCCAGTAAAGCAGGGGTATGTTCATCATGCTGTCAATGATGACCCAGCCCAAATGGTCGTCGTTCCAGGAGCGGATAAAGCCTCCTTTAGGGTTGAACCTCGCCGCCAGCAGATCCGCCGCGTAAAGAGTCCTGAGCCGCGAGTCGCCGCCCTTGAACAGGCGGTAATTCACTCCGGAAGAAATATGCCACATAAAGCCCACGTCATGATGGAGTCCGTCGTAATTTTTGAAGGCGGCGTCCAGCTTTTCTTCGGCCCTTTCCGCGGCCCGGCGGTAAACCTCTTTTCCAGTCCCCACATACATTATCCACATAAGGCCGGGCCAAAAGCCGTTCGTCCACCAGGTTATATCGGAATCAGCCTTGTTATCATGTACGCCGTTATCCGCTGTATACGGTATTTTGTCCATGGAACGCAGGGCGACCCTACTGAGCTTTTCGTCAATTCTTTGCCAAATTTCAGTTGTATTCATGCTATCACTTCCTACGCCTATTTTATCAAAATTTCTTTTTGCGGGCAACACAATAATAGTGACGTTTTGCCCCGTATTCTTACCGGAACAGTGGCGGGCTTTCCGGTATGTTTTTAGTGAAAAACGTCTATTGCTTTTTTCGCCTGGCTGAGGTAATATGATAATATAGTTATTAAGGAGCTGATAGTTATGCTTGACACGATAATATTCGGCAATGAGGCCAGCGAGGCCGCCCACGGCTTTTCAGGCGGCGCCCGCGTGGCCGACCCCGAACGGGGAGAAAGCTGCCGCATTGCCCTGCCCACCCGGCCGGTGAGCCGCCGCAGCCAGGAATACGGCTTCACCATGAAAGTGGACCCGGTAAAACAAAACTACTTTTCCGTTAAACTTTTCAGCGGCGACAGCTACACTCCCATCTTTTTGACTGTCGAGGGCCGTCAGCTCGGTTATGCCAAGTGCGGCGACTATGAGGCTCTGAATCTGTGCTACGGCGGCTTTTCTCCCGCCTCGTTTTTTCTCTGTACCACCGCGATCCCTCTTTGGCTCACCAGGGGAAAGACCAGCGTCAAATTAGGGCTGTGCCACGGCAAGCCCTATGAGGACGTGAGCGAGGTTAGCGGCCGCATCTTTTCCGCGTTCACTCACCTCAACCCCCTGCTTCCGCCGGCGGACAGGCCGGTCACGGAGGCTAAATCCCTGCCCTTTAAAAACCGTCCTCTCCATCAGACAGACGAGCTATGCGGCAGATATATAAAAAACCAGCGAGCCGCCTTTAACGCCTCGCTGGAGCTGCTGCGCTCGGGTGAAAAAATCTCCATCACGAAATATGTGGAAAGTATGCGCCAGTTCTGCATGATGCTATACGAGCCTTACTGCCCCGCCCACACCGACCGAAAAAAAGGTGAGGCCGTCAGGCTTGTGCTAAACTGCATCGACCTTTACGTAAGGGACTATTTTGCGGACGTTCGCACCCTGGCCCGAACCAGCCACCAAAGCGACTGGGGCGGATATTACGGGGAGCTGGGCCAAGCTCTGTACATTCTGGAGCCTATGATAAAGGACGATAACATTTTTGGAGCCGAACGCCTGGACAGGTGGCTGGACGAACCCTTCGACTGCCCCACCAAAGATGGTGAGTTTTCTCTCCAGGGCGGCGGTCTTACCCGAAAGGCCGCCTGGGAGCGCTGTTTCAAGGCCAATTTCGACTTTGCCTCCGCCCGTCAGAGCTATATATACAACCAGACCTACTACACCTACGAGGGGGCGTGGAAGGCCATGGCGGGCCTCGGAGTCATTGGAAGCGGCTATTACATCGGAGACGAAAGGTGCCGCCGCATCCTGCTGGAGTCGCTGGGACTGAGCAACTGGCTGGGGGAACACCGGCTCGCCGATGAAAACGGCCGGGAGCTGGATCTGTACCACTGTCTGTTCCACCACGACAGAGAGGCGGTATTTACCGAGGATTTCATCCAGGTAGTCTGCAAGGGCAGAGCCGTCCAGCTCACCGACGAAAACGGCGAATTTATGCGCCGTCGTCCCTACGGAGCCAACTACCGGCCTCTGACGGTGGAGTGCATGACCCGGGAAAACGGCTATGTGGGCAATTACGGCGAGACGGCCAACTATTTGCCCGAGTGGGTCTACCGCACCTGGAACCACGGGGATCGGGAGCTTTCCGATATGATAATGAAGGCCGCCCTTAAAAATATCCATTCCCGGAGTTTTATGCGTTACCAGACCGTTGACGCCGATGGAAACCGCATTATGCATATGGAGCAGGGAGTGGACGAGCGCAATCCCGCTATCCCGGGGAAAATAGCATACGGGCCGGACATTTATGACGGGCGGCGCTTCCTTTTCGCCTCCTTAAAGAGGCATATGGAAGAAAATCCCGACCGCTACTTGGGGAGCGGCTGGGATGAGTACAGAACCTACGCCGCCGAGGCGGTGGATTTTATGCGTCAGCAGCGGCTCGACGGCCGTTTGGACTTTATAATCGATGACCTGACGTCTAACTACAATGACTTCCGCGTTGATCGGACGGTCAGGGATATTCTATCCGGCGCGCCGACCCATTTTCTTCCTCATACGGATTTCCGTCTCTATAACAAGGGCGAGGCCGCTGGCCCTACCGAATTTGCCTGGGTGGACGTCGATAACCTGACACTCTCCCTCCGAGACGGGGAAACCTCAATTTTTGCCGCCCTCAACCTCAGGAACAGGGGCTACAGCGGAGTGGGCCGCGCCCATGTACGCCAGAGCGGCGCGGTGCAGCTTCTCCAATTTGCCACCGACGGCATCTTTGAGGAGGACGGAAAATATATCCGCCCTAAGAACGTGAATATGGACTTCATTTACGACGATCCCGCCGCTATCGGAGATTTTGCCCGCACAGCACAGGCCCTCTGCGGCGAGGAGGTTCCCATAACCTTTCAAAAAGGCGTCGGACACGTCCGGCGTGAAAATCTGGAAGTTGACACTCCCTATTCCGGTTATCCCGACGTGATCTGGGCAAAGATAGGTCGCTATTTTGTGGTCGTAAATACCACCCGTCCAAGCTATGAAAACGCCCGTGACTTCGAGGTTCCGGCTCCCGAAAAGGGTCGGCTCTACGATATGCGCTCCAAGACGCACATCGATGCCGAAGGCGGAAAGATCCATGTCCCTCCGATGACCGCCCTTGTGCTGCGGCTGTCATCGGAGGAAGGGGAACTTCCCCCCAGCCGGGTAAATATCCTTAACGTTCTGCCCGACGGAGAGGGCAACCTGCTACAGTGGAAGCACGCCGCTGGGGCCGAGATCTACAAAATATACAGGAACGGCGAGGTAATAGCGGAGACTGACGGCAATATATTCCGCGACAGAAGCGTGACCTCCGGCGCAAGCTGCGCCTACGCGGTGGCCGGCTTTGGCTCGGGAGCCGAGGGCGCGCCATCCTGCGAAAAAACAGTCACGGCTCTGAAATGTTCAGGCCCCGTCACTCTGCGCATAGGCGACGGCCCCATGGGCTTCGGCTCAGGCGACGACTATCATGCCCTTGAGCGGGACATTCGGGATTCCCTGAGTTTTACCGCCTCTGCGGAGGCGGGGAATATTACCGTCACCGGCCGATTCGGCGTAATGCTTCGCGAAAGCGCCGAACCAAACGCCCGCTATGCGAGTCTGGCCCGTGAGGGAGGGAAGCTGGTCTTTCGCACAAGGACCCGAAACACCATGTACTGCGCGGCGGGGAAGCTCAGCCCGCTCAGCTTCACATTTGACGGCGACGAAGCTTTTCTCCGGCTAACCAGGGATTTTTCCACTCACATGGTCAGCGCCTATGTCTCCGGCGACGCGGAAAACTGGCGGCTGTTAAGGCGTGAAACCTTTCCCGCGCCGGAAATACTTTACGCCGGTACGTTCAAGCTGTAAAAAAGCTTTCGCGGGAACAACCCGAACGGTTTTTCCCGCGTAGCCCTTTTCCGCATCGGGCGCTTACGCTTACGAAAAATCAATAAATTGATTTTTCTACCCCGATTAAGGTATAAAATCTCGGGTACACGCCCCGAGATT
>CANQKL010000019.1 GCA_947624455.1 uncultured Clostridia bacterium | reverse complement strand
TTCCTCTCCTCCTTTTTTCCTTAAAATTAGTATTCCACTTCCTCCAGCGTCAGACCCCAGGCTGGCAGAGTCTCGCCAGCGTCGGCCCTGTCCAAGGTCACAAAGGGCCGTTCCACAGACTCGACCGCCCTGCGGCCAAGGCCCACTTCGACGAGCGTCCCGGCCATTATCCTCACCATGTTGTACAAAAAGCCGTCGCCGTTGAAAATCAGCCTGACTTCGCCGCCAAGGTCGATCACATCAAAGGAGCGGACGGTTCTGACAGTGGATTTTTTGGACTTTTTAAGCGAAGAATAACCAATAAAATCCGCCCGGCGGCACATCAGCTCCGCCGCCCTCTCCATCCGTGCCGTATCAAGCCTTTTCCCCAGGTGATACACAAATCTGCGCTCAAAGACATTCGGCCAGGGCTCTGTCCATATGCGGTAAACATAGGTCTTTCCCCGGACGCTGAGCCGGGCGTGGAACCTCTCCGGCGCGGCCGTCACGCTGGTGACGGCAATATCTCCCGGAAGGCGGCGGTTCACCTCCTCCAGAAGCTTTTCCTCCGAAAGGGCTGTGTTTCCCATGAACGACGCCGTCTGACCACGGGCGTGAGTACCCGCGTCGGTGCGGCCGCTGCCGTTTATTTCGATCCTATGACCGAAAATGTCGGACAAAGCGTCCTCTATACGGCCCTGCACCGTATTTTCAGTGTTGCCCTGACGCTGCCAGCCGCTGTAACGGCTGCCGTCATAGGCAACGGTCAATCTGTAATTATTCATTTCCCGTCAGGAAGTCCAGCACGGCCTTGTTAACTCGGTCAGCCGCCTTATCAAACACAAAATGGCCGCAGCCCTGAACTATTTTTAGCCGCGCATTGGGAATGGCTCCGGCTATAAGCCTGGTGTGGGAATCCTTGATCATATCCCTGCTGCCAGCCATGACCAGCACCGGCGCCTTGATCTTGCGCAGATCATCGGCCTTGATATGGGGTTCCCGAACCATGAGGGACATTACCGCCAGCTTGCGGCGGGCGGCGCTTTCCCTCTGAGCCTTCCGCGCCAGCATCTTAAAGCTAAGCTCTATGGGCTTTTGGTATATTTCCTTCACTCCCCCGGGATCCAGATTGCCCCCGGCCAAGACGGCCCTTTCAATTACGCCCTGGGAATCCTTCATCAGCATTGTCATGGCCGCGTTGGCCCCGTCGCTGAAGCCCACCACCGACGCCTTTTTTATCCCCAATGCCTCCAACAGGGCAAACCCGTCGTCGGCTATCTGCGCGATGGTCAGCTTTTTCCGGCCAAATGTGGAGCGGCCCTGACCGCGGCTGTCCATGGCGATGAGCGTACATTCCCGGCTCCAGTCCTCAAACTGCTTGCCGAAGCAGGCCGAGCTTTCGCCGTTGCCGTGGATAAGGAGTACCTTTCGCTCTCCCCCGCCGTATATTTCAAAATAAATTTTGGCCGTGTCTATCTGAATGTATCCGGTCTTTGCAGGTTTCATAATGACACCCTCTTTGAAAGGAGTTATAGTTAAGGCAATACCGCACAAGGATCGTGTCCATATCGCGCCTCGGATTTTTTGACGGAATTACGAAAGCAACGGGTGCAAAGCCCCTTAACGGTCTTTGCGCGGTATTACCTTAATTTACATTATAGCACATTAAAACAAATTTGTAAAGATTAAGAATTGACATATTGGAAAAAAAGTTGTAGAATTAACTGTAGAAAACATTAACGGGAGGATCAAAAGTGAAAAAATTTATCTTTGCCTGCGCTCTTGCGGTCATGACCATCCTGGCCGCCCTTCCAGCTTTAGCCTACAGCCTGTCGCCCGAGGGCGTTCTTACGGTGACCGAGGGGGACGACCCCATGTTCGGCCTGGACAGAACGTCTGTCACCTCTATTGTGGTGGCCGAGGGCGTCACATCTTTAGGGGAGGGACTGCTGGAGGGCTGTTCCATGGCCGAGGAGGTAAAGCTGCCTTCGACGCTGACTCTTGTGGGGGTCAGGGCAATGGCGAACTGCTCCAGCCTAACCTGTGTGCGGCTGCCCTCGGGTACGGTAAAGGTGGACAGCCAGGCCTTCGACGGCTGCTCCTTTCTTAAGAGCATCATAGTTCCACGGTCGGTGACCTATATTGCCGACGACGCTTTATCCGCCACTGTAAAGGTATACGGCTATTCCGACAGTTATGCCGCCGCCTACGCCAATCGCCGGGTGTACAGACTTACCAGTCTGGGGACCGAGGACGTCATAAAGGAGCGCTTTGCCTTTGAAAGCGTTGACGGCTGCGATACCGACGCCATTGAGATATACCGCAGCGGCGCTCCCCGGGTCAACTTTTTCCGCAACAATACCGCCGATACCCCTATTACCGACGTAGTGGGCTGGCTGAGTCAGCCGGACGTATACGGCATAATGACCGTTCAGCGGAACAATGAATTTTTCTGGACAGACCGGGAAGGGGTCCGTTTTGACACCTACTTTGACGCCAGGGACGCGCACCGGACAAATCAATACACATTCAGCGCCGACAGCCTCAGCGTCGGCAAGGGCGCTTCCGGCGGGAGCTTCGACAGCGTGAGTTCTCTCCGGGACGGGCTGGCGATCGTTAGCCGGGACGGGAAGTACGGCGTGTCCGACGCCGAGGGCCGGTTAACGACTGAGCTGGTTTTCCCCGGGGCGGCGGTCATCGGCGGCGAGGTCTTTCTTGTGAACAACGGGCAATATTACACCCGGCGTTTACAGTCTCCGCCCGAAGGCACATGGCTGGATCCGGCCTACTGCTTCGGCGGACGGTTCATGCTCAGGAACACCGAGGGCTTTTTCGGCTTTGCCGACAGGGACTTAAACGTCGTCATACCACTAAAGTACAACCGCATCCCCTGGGGAGCGGATTATCCCTTCCGAGACAACAGCGAGACCGCCTGTCTGGCCATAGGCGAAAAGCTCGTCCTTGTGGACAAAAACGGGGCCGAGCTGCTGTACTTTAACTGAGCCGGTAAAAAATCACACAGATTTAACAATGCTTTAACGTAATTTTAACAAACCCCTGTTATTATATACCTGTAATCAAAATTATAGGAGGTAATCATTATGAAAAAGCTTACAGGATTTGCGGCGGCCGCCCTTTCCGCGGCAGTAATCGCCTCGGTTCCCGCCCTCGCCGCCGACAGCGTGCCTGCCATGAAACTCCGTCCCGCGGGGGTAAAAGCCGTCAAGGTGGAGCTTACCGAGGAGCAGAAGGCTGAAATGACCGAAAACGTCAAGGCCAAGCTGGACGAAAAGCTGGCTTCCGGCGAACTCTCTCAGGAGCAGTATGACGAGATAATCGCCAAGGTCGAGAGCGGCGATCTCAGAGGCTTCGGCGGCAAGCGTCACGGCTTCGGCCTCAAGGGCTGCGGCCACCGCGGCGAGACAGCCGTTGGCGACTCTGCCTCCGCCGATCTGGGCGAGACCGTTTAAGTCTATCACCGTGCGGGGGAAGCTGTTCCCCGTATGCGGCGTAAGCCAATGGGCTGTAAAAAAATGACGCAGATCTGCGCCATTTTTTTACAGCCCATTTTTTGCCTCAAATCAGGCCGTTTATCCAACCTCGGTGATGGGCGGGCAGTTTTCCTTGGAGATAATGGCCTCGAGACGGGTGCCGAAATACTCCTTAAGCTTGTCGAACAACAGCTCGGTCACTATCTTTTCACTGTCGTAGTGGCTCACCTCAATGTACTCAAAGCCCTCGGTCAGGTAAAACTCCCGCATCTGGTGATACTTCACGTCGCCGGTGATATACACGTCCGCCCCTTTGGCCATGGCCGCAGCGGCCAGCGAACCGCCGCTGCCGTTGCAGACGGCCACAAGCTTTACGGGCCTGTTCATCTGTGCCGTTGTGGCAACACTGTTCAGATCGAGTTCTTTCTTGAGCCGCGCGCAAAGCTCCAGCAGCTTTAGTTCGCCCTTCGGGCGGCATATGCGCCCGTCATTTCCCTCAATAGCCTCTAAAGGCTCCAGCCCCAGTCGACTGCAAAGGTAATCGGTCAGTCCGCCGGGACAACTGTCCAGATTGGTGTGCGCACAGTATATCGAAATGCCATTTTCAATGGCCTCTACCAGCATTTCTCCGTCGGGGCAGTTGTCAGAAACCGATTTTATCCCGCCGAATATCACCGGATGGTGGCTGATTATGAGCCGCGCTCCTTCGCGAACGGCCTCCCGAACCACAAATTTGTCGCAGTCCAGGCAGAGTAGGGCCTTGTCCACCGTCCCGCCGCGGCGTCCGGCCAAAAGGCCCACGTTATCGTAGTCCGCCGCGTATTGGACGGGAAAAGCGCTTTCCATAAATTCAATAATTTCCCCTAACTCAACAGCCATGGCTCAATCCCCCTTGCTCATATTTCCGAAACATCTCCGCCAACGCGGCACATTCCTCCCGCCGGGGAGTTTCCGCTTCGCCGATCTTTTCAAGTATTTTTTCAGCTTCCCGCCGCCGGGAAGCCAAATATTCGCAAAAAAGAGGCGGTCGGTCCCTGAGCAGCAAGGGGCCGATATGCTTTTCCGCCTCGGACAAGGGCAGGTTCCCGCCGCGCGCCTCGGCCAACAAGGCCACATAATAACGCTGCTCCTCACGGCAGAGAACCTCTTTCAAGATACAAAAACCGTTTTTGCTCAGATAATCCCGCAGCTCGTAAAATTTGGATTGAGGCTGAAGAACAAAAAAACGAATATCCTTTATGCCCTTTTCAAGTATTTCAGCTATAAGTTCGCCGCCCATCCCAGCGATAACGGCGCAGTCAACCTCCCCCGGCTCAACGGCCTCAAGCCCAGACGAAAGCCGAGTCTCGACCCGGCCCTCAAGGCCCATACGTTCAAGATTTCGGCGGGCCTGCTCAAGAGGGCCGCGGTTCACGTCCAGTGCAATGACCTTCCGGCCCTGATGAGCCAGGGCGGCGGCAATATACCCGTGATCCGTACCCACGTCGCAGCAACCCACCCGCTCCGGAACCAGGCTCAGCACCATTTCCAACCGAGGAGACAGAGAGATCATGCGCTTTGCTCCGCCGGGGACTTGGTCTTACGTTTATACGGAGTACGGCGGTTATACTTGCGCTTAGGCTTCTCTATAGGCTGCTCAGACTGCTCGACGGGTTGTTCGGCTTGCGGTTGGAGCTGGTCGGGAGCTACGGCCTCGTCCGCGAGTTCCTCTGTCTGGGCGACGTTTTCTCCAACGGCGGGACGGTCCATGCTGTTGCGGATGGTAACGCCGCTGACCACGCAGTTGCCGTTTTCCATCTTATCGCCCCAAAAGGAGAGCATGGTATTGTAGCCCTTGTCACGGCTCACAATGGCGAACCGTGTGTCCCGGCAGACGCCGATAAGGTAGCCGAGATATGTGCAGAGCTGAAAATCCAGAGAATTTTTGCCGCCGCAGTTGACCTTGAGGTACTCGATCTTCGCTCGGGCGTTATTGAGCCGCTGCATCAGCGAAAACGTCAGGTTGTCGGAGTTGTTGGTGTAAAATATGAACACCCTATCCTCCTCGGTCAAATCCTCAAGGCCGCTAAAGGCCGAGGTATGGAGGTTTTCGTAGTCAATAAGAAATACGGACATTATTTCATTCCTTTCTCGATATGTCGGCCCGGGATCGAGCTGCAAGTATCCCAGGCACAACAAGTATAGCAAATTTTTCAAAAATTGTCAATACCCGTAGCGTTTTCGTTCCCGCAAAGGGCGTCTTTCCCACAAAATTTGACACGTACAACCCGTCAAATCTTATAGTTTTCAGAATGACTTCGGAAAATCATCCCAGTTTTTTCAGATAATTTCCTTCGATTTTAACGCCTTCCTTCACAACTACAAAGGCGTGGGGGTCGATCTCACGGATGAGCGACCTGAGAGCTGAAAGCTCGTATTTACTGAGAATTATGTACAGTATCTGAGTGTCCTGATCGGTGTATGAACCCTTACCGGCCCAAGACGTCACGCCGCGCACCAGCCGGGTATTTACGGCCTCGGCTATCTCATGGCCGTGTTCCTTTGTGATAACGGTGACCTCGGCGTTTATGCTCTGAGAATAGGTCTTATCCAACGCGATGGAGCTGGCCACGGCAAAAATTATGGAATATATTGCCGTCTCAACGTTAAAAAGCAGCATACACAGGGCGTAAAGCGCCACGTTGACAGCCAGATTTATGGTACCGACGCTCACCTTTAAATCCTTTTTTATGCAGTATAGGCCAATTATGTCCGTGCCGCCGCCGCTCCCGCCGCTGCGTAGCGCAAGTCCCAGACCAAAGCCGGAAACAAAGCCGCCGATAAGGCAGCTCACCAGTTGGTCGCCGACTATGGCATTCGCGGGAATCGGTATGACAGTGGTAAAAAGGGAGATAGCGGTAACGCACATCAGCGTCTTGAGCAGGAATTTGCGCCCAATGGATCGGTATGCCAGCACAAAAATCGGAATATTGATGATATAGTATATAATACCAGCCAGATTTATGCCCTTGATGTCCACGACCCTTGCCATCAGGTTCCTTATTATTTGGGACAGGCCCATTATCCCGCCGCTGTACAGGCCCAGTCCGGCTATGAACATATTGATACCGAAGGCGTAAAGGAAGGATCCCATAACAGCCATCGCCAGTTTTCCCGCGCTGCTGAAGCCGCTTCTAATTTTCATAACAGTGTGCCTCCTTGCACATTTTTCCAATCATAATTTCCCTTACAGCTTATCATAACCCATCTAAAATGTCAATAATCAATAAGTAATTCTCTTGATTTTTTTGCAAATTTATGGTATTATAGGTATATATTTTTTATTTTAGAGGTGATAAAATGACTACGCAATCCATCTGCATACTTATTACCATGCTGGTTTATCTGGGGCTGGTTCTGGCTGTGGGCGTACGCTACAGCAGGGCTTCCTCCAGCTCGGAGTTTTATCTTGGCGGGCGCAAGCTCGGCCCGCTCGTCACCGCCATGAGCGCCGAGGCCTCGGATATGTCGGCCTACCTCCTGGTGGGACTGCCCGGCCTCGCCTATCTCTCCGGCGTGGCCGATGTGGGCTGGACTATCGTCGGCCTGGCTGTGGGTACGTATTTGAACTGGCTGCTGACCGCCAAGCGGCTGCGCCGTTACACGCAGGTCACCGACTCATTCACTATCCCGCAGTTCTTTTCCAAGCGCTTCCACGACAGTAAAAACATTCTCTCCGCCATCGCGGCCCTTATAATCATCGTGTTCTTTGTCCCCTATACGGCCTCCGGCTTCGCCGCCTGCGGTAAGCTGTTCTCCTCCCTCTTTGGCTGGAATTACATGACGGCAATGATCATATCCGCCATAGTAATTGTGGGCTATACGGCGGCAGGGGGCTTTATGGCGGCCTCGACCACCGACTTTATCCAGAGCATAATCATGACGGTGGCCGTGCTGTTCGTGCTGATATTCTCCACTGTCCCCGCTGGCGGCATCGGGGCGGTCATCGATAATGTCAAGGATCTGCCCGGCTACCTTTCCCCCACGGCGACCTATTCCGAAGCATCTAACGCGGCTCAGCCCTACGGCCTTTTGAAAATAATCTCAACACTGGCCTGGGGCCTCGGCTACTTCGGTATGCCCCACATTCTGCTGCGGTTCATGGCTATTGAGGACGAAAATAAGCTGAAGCTTTCCCGCCGGGTGGCCTCGGTGTGGGTGGTAATAGCCATGAGCTTCGCCATGCTCATCGGCATAATCGGCCGAACCCTCAGCGCTGGCGGCTTCATTCCCGCCCTTTCCGGCAGCAATACCGAAACAGTTATAATGCAAATAGCGTCCTTCCTGTCCACCTACGGCATTATTCCGGCGCTGATGGCGGGCCTGATACTGGCGGGCATACTGGCAAGCACCATGTCCACGGCCGACTCTCAGCTGTTGGCGGCTTCCTCGAGCGTTTCGGAAAACCTGCTTCAGGAGACTTTCCACATCAAGCTGTCCAAGCGCGCCGGTATGCTGGCCGCCCGAGTGACCGTTATCGTCATTGCAATACTTGGCGTTATCATAGCCCGCGACGAGTCAAGTTCCGTTTTCGGCATAGTTTCCTTTGCCTGGGCGGGCTTTGGCGCTGGCTTCGGCCCGATCATGATATGCTCCCTGTTTTGGAAGCGCACAACCCTTCCCGGCGCGCTGGCCGGAATGGTAGCTGGCGGCGCAATGGTCTTTATCTGGAAATACCTCATCGCTCCAATGGGAGGAGTATGGGCCATATACGAGCTTCTGCCCGCTTTTATCACGGGGCTTTTGGTGATCGTTGCCGTGAGTCTGCTGACCAAGGCTCCTGAAAAATCCATAATCGACGAGTTCGAGGCGGCCAAGGGCTGACGAGTCCGCGGCAAACGGTACGAAAGCCCTAAACTCCACGCTTATAACCAAACAAAAGGACCCCTGCTCGGGCGGCTTCGCCCAAGGGGGCCTTTTTGTCTTTATTGGATATAACACAAGGGTTCTATTATCAAAAGCATTTTTCTCTGCGCTGCTTTTTGCAGTCCTCGATATTGCCGCAGTGATAGCACAGCTCGTTGTCGCACATTCCCGTTTCCACAAAGGAGCGTATGTTGCCAACGGTGGTCTCCGCGATATTGTTCAGCGCCTCCTCGGTGAGAAAAGCCTGATGAGATGTGACAATGACGTTAGGCATGGATATGAGCCGGGCAAGAGTGTCGTCCTCCACTATGTGGCCGGAAAAATCTCGGAAAAATATGTCCGACTCCTCCTCGTACACGTCCAGGCAGGCGGCCCCCACCTTTCGCTCCTTTATCCCGGTCAAGAGGGCTTCAGCATCAATAAGGCCCCCGCGCGAGGTATTGACGATGACGATGCCCTTCTTCATTTTTTCTATGGCATCGGCGTCGATCATGTGGTTGGTTTCATGAGTCAACGGACAGTGGAGAGAGATTATGTCGCTGCGGCGGAAAAGCTCCTCAAGCTCCACATAATTTATGCCGCTGTCCGCCGCCGGAAATTTGTCATAGGCTATGACCTCCATGCCAAAGCCTCGGCATATGTCCATGAATATGCGCCCGATCTTTCCGGTACCCACCACGCCCACGGTCTTGCCGTGGAGGTCGAAGCCCGTAAGCCCGCTAAGGCTGAAATTGAAATCTCTGGTGCGGATATAGGCCTTGTGTATGCGCCTTATGGAAGTGAGCAGCAGGGCCATGGCGTGTTCCGCCACGGCGTAAGGCGAGTAGGCCGGAACACGGAAAACGTGTATTTTGCCGAAAGCGTGTTCCACGTCCACATTGTTATATCCGGCGCAGCGCAGGGCGATGAATCGGATGCCCATTTCGTACAGCCGGTCGATAACGGCGGCGGTCACCTCATCGTTGACAAAAACGCAGACCCCGTCGTGGCCCTGAGCCAGGCCCACTGTGCGCTCGTCCAGCCGAGTCTCATAAAACGTGAACTCCATATCACCGGCAAATTTTTCAAAGGACGATTTATCATAGGGCTTTGTGTCAAAAAACGCGATTTTCATAAGTACTCCTGCCTTTCTTCTGTTAGTGTATCCTCTGTTTCCATTATAATACGGCTTTCGTCCTTTGTCAAAATATTTTTTTACTCTTCGTCCTCGGGGAACTTCTGATTGAAAAACCACTGAGGTTCAAAGCCCTGAGGGCCGGGGACGGCCTCCACAGGGGCGGCGGGGCTGAGGGCGACCGTCGCCTGACCGTCCTTGCGGGGCAGAGGCAGGGGCGGAACATCGTCCACTGAAAACACATATGTAAGGTAGCACCAGCACTTTTTGCCGTTGGAATTTTCCATAAAAAAATCACCTCGGGATATAATATGCCGGGGTGATTTTATTTGTTACGCTATTCCGAAGAATTTTTTCGCGTTTTCCTTTGTTACGGCGGCGACCTCCTCCACTGAAAGGCCCTTTATCTCAGCGATTTTTTCCGCCACATGGAGTACGAGGGAGCTGTCGTTGCGCTTGCCCCGATGAGGCGCCGGAGCGAGATAGGGGCTGTCCGTCTCGATGAACAGCCGGTCAAGGGGAACGTAATCCACCATATCAACGGTTTTTACGTTATTTTTAAATGTCACCGGCCCGCCAACGGAAATATACATACCCATATCCAGCAAAATTTTCGCCGTTTCGCGGCTGCCGCTGAAACAGTGCATAACGCCGGCCCTTTCCCCCACGCCCTGGGCCTTAAGCACGTCAAGGCAGTCCTTACAGGCTTCCCGCTCGTGAACCGCAAAGGGCAGGCCGGCCTCCTTTGCCAGCTCTATCTGCCGGGCAAAGGCCGTCCGCTGCACGTCCCGAGGGGACAGATCGTAGTGGTAGTCAAGTCCTATCTCGCCGATCGCCACAACCCTCGGGTGTCTCGAAAGCTCCAAAAGCCGGACGCAGTCCCCCTCGGTGAGAGTCTTTGCGTCGTGGGGATGGACGCCTACAGCCGCATAAATGTAGGGGTATTTTTCCGCCAGAGCCACGCTGTTTTCCGAGGAGGGCATATCATAGCCCACGTTTATCACGAGATCGACGCCCTTTTCCGGCAGAGAGGCCAAAAGCTCCTCCCTGTCCGGGTCGAAGCGCTCGTCGTCATAGTGGGCGTGAGTGTCAAAGAGCATTACCGCACCTCGCTGCCCAGGGGGATATCGGCTTCGGGAGCGACGACGGTGAGCTGATCGCCCTCGCTGGCGCAGAGTATCATGCCCCGACTCTCCTCGCCGCAGAGCATAGCGGTCTTGAGGTTAGCCACGACTATAACTCTTTTCCCTACAAGCTCCTCGGGCGCGTACCACTGGGCGATGCCGCTGAGTACCTGCCGCTTTTCATAGCCCAGGTCGATCTGCATTTTAAGCAGCTTCTTCGCCCGCTTTACCTTTTCGCACTCCAAAACCTTGCCAACCCGCAGCTCCAGCTTGGCGAAAGTCTCGATGTCTATTTCCGGCTTATGCTCGGGTTCGGGAACGGCTGGCTCCTCGGGCGCGGCCATGGAAGCCTCTATTTCCTTCATGGTTTTTTCAATGTCAATTCTGGCAAAAAGCGGCTCACCGGCGGCGACCTTAGTTCCGGCCTTAGTTGCGCCAAAGGCTCCAAGACTGGCATAGTCCAGCGCGGAGGCGTTTATCTGAGCGGCTATGCGCTCCGACGTTTCTGGGATAAAGGAGCTGAGGAGCGCGGCGATGAAGCGTATGCACTCGATGAGGTTGTAAAGCACCGTCCCCAAACGGCCCTTTTGGGCATCGTCCTTTGCAAGTATCCACGGGGTAGTCTCGTCGATATATTTGTTGGCCCGATTGACAACGGTCCAGATGTGGTCAAGGCTGTCGGCCACGCGAAGATTTTTCATGCTTTCGGTCACATTTCGGGCGGCGGCGAGGGCGGTATTTTTAAGGTCGGCGTCAAAGTCGCCTTCCACATCGCCGGGCTGGATAAGGCCGTCAAAGTATTTGTTTACCATGGCCACAGTCCGGTTTACCAGATTGCCCAGAGTGTTGGCGAGGTCGCTGTTGTAGCGGCTCATGAACACATCGTAGGTTATGGCGCCGTCCTGGGCGAAGGGCATTTCGTGGAGCATATAGTAGCGCACCGCGTCAACTCCAAAGCGGGAAACGAGGTCGCTGGCGTAAATGACATTGCCCCGGCTCTTGCTCATTTTTTCCTCGCCGAAAAGCATCCACGGGTGGCCGAAAACCTGCTTGGGCAGAGGTTCGCCCAGCGCCATGAGCATGATGGGCCAGTATATGGTGTGGAAACGGAGGATATCCTTGCCGATGATGTGAACATCCGCGGGCCAGTACTTTTTGTAAAGCTCTCCCTTTTCCCCTGTGGTGTAGCCCAGAGCTGTTATATAGTTGGACAGAGCGTCTATCCACACGTAAATAACGTGACCGGGATCAAACTCCACCGGTATGCCCCAGGTGAAGCTGGTCCGGCTGACGCAGAGGTCTTGGAGGCCGGGCTTCAGGAAGTTATTTACCATTTCCTTTTTTCTGGACTCGGGCTGGATAAAGTCGGGGTGATCCTCGATGTACTTGAGCAGCCGATCCTGGTACTTACTGAGCTTGAGGAAATATGCCTCCTCTCGGGTACGCTTTACCTCCCGCCCGCAGTCGGGACACTTGCCGTCCTTGAGCTGGGTCTCGGTCCAAAAGCTTTCGCAGGGAGTGCAGTACCAGCCCTCGTACTCGCTCTTGTAGATATCGCCCTGGTCATAGAGCCGCTTGAAAATGCCCTGAACGGCCTTCATGTGGTAGTCGTCGGTGGTGCGGATGAACTTGTCATAGCTGATATTCAGCATCTCAGCTATTTTTTTGATCTCGCCCGCTATCTTGTCCACGTGCTGCTGGGGAGTTATCCCTGCGGCGTCGGCTATCTCCTGAATTTTCTGACCGTGCTCGTCGGTGCCGGTCAAAAAGAACACATCCTTACCTATGAAGCGATTCCACCGGGCGATGGCGTCGGTAAGCACTATCTCATAGGTGTTGCCTATATGAGGGGTTCTGGAGGTATAGGCAATGGCAGTTGTGATGTAAAATTTATCCATAAATATCATTCCTTAAATTTAATTGGGTATTACCGCTCCGATGAGCTCGTTAACGTCCTCTACGCCATAGCGGCGCATATAGTCGATTATGCCGTTCTTGACCTTGAGCGCGGCGAAGGGATCGGTAAAGTTGGCGGTACCCACCATTACAAGGCTGGCCCCCGCCAGCATGAACTCCACCGCGTCCTCGCCGTTCATTATGCCGCCCATGCCGATAATGGGTATCTTGACGGCCTTGGCGACCTGATACACCATGCGGACGGCCACGGGCTTTACGCCGGGGCCGCTGTAACCGCCCATGTTGTTGGCTAAAATAGGGCGGCGGGTACGGACGTCGATCTTCATACCTAAGAGGGTGTTTATCAGGGAAAGTCCGTCGGCTCCGGCGCTTTCGGCGGCCCGGGCCATTTCGGTAATGTCGGTGACGTTGGGGCTGAGCTTCATGACCACGGGCTGGGCGGCCTCGCTCTTGACTGCTTTGGTGATGGTTTCCACCATTTTCGGGTCGGTGCCGAAGGCCATGCCGCCGTTTTTCACGTTGGGGCAGCTTATGTTCACTTCCAGCATATCCACCGCCGTATCCCGCAGGCTTCGGGCCATTTCGGCGTAATCCTCCACGGTGGAACCGGCGATGTTGGCGATGACCTTGCAGGTCTTTTCAGCTTTCAGCTTGGGCAGATAAAAGCTCTTGAAGGTCTCGACGCCGGGATTTTGCAGACCCACGCTGTTGAGCATACCGCCGTAGGTCTCGGCGATGCGGGGCGTGGGATTGCCCTCCCGCTCCTTGAGGGTCAGGCCCTTGACGCTGATTCCGCCAAGCTGGGAGATATTGTAATACTGGTCGTATTCCAGGCCGAAGCCATAGGTTCCCGAGGCGGTGAGTACGGGATTGTCAAACTCTATCCCGCAAAAATTCACTTTAGTGTTCATAATTCCGCCTCCTCAATCAAATATAACTTCGTCCGCTTCGAACACCGGCCCCTGTAGGCAGACCTGACGGTTGCCGGTGGTGGTTTTGCACACGCACACAAGACAGGCCCCTATGCCGCAGCCCATCCGCTCCTCCATGGAGAGCTGGGCCTTTTTGCCGTACTTTTCGGCCAGAGCCTTTACGGCCTTGAGCATGGGGCGCGGGCCGCAGGCGTAGATGATGTCGCAGTCATCTATTTTCTCCTCGGCCATGGTTATGGCAAAGCCGTGATAGCCGTAGCTGCCGTCGTCGGTGGCGATATGGAGGTTGCCGGTCATGGAAAACTCGTTTTCCATGACCACCATGTCCTTATTTCGGAAGCCCAGGAAGATCTCGGGCTTGTTCAAAGTCTTGCACAGCTTGTACAAAGGGAAAGTTCCTATGCCGCCGCCAATGACGAAGGCCCGCTTTCCCGGTTCCACTGTAAAGCCGTTGCCAAGAGGCCCCATCAGGGTCAGCACGTCGCCCTCCCGCCTTTCGGCCAGCCAGCGGGTGCCCTCGCCCTTTATCTCGAAAATTATGCGGGTATTCTCCATAAAGCTGTCGCAGATGCTGATAGGACGTCGAAGGATATTGACCCCGTTTTCGATGGCTATATGCACGAACTGTCCGGGCCGGGCCTCCTCGGCCAGACGGCGGTTTTTGAGTATAAACTCTATCTGATTGGGCGCGATCTCACGCTTGAATATTATTTCGCATTTTAAATCTTCTCTCATTTTGTTCCCCCCAAAGCGGACAAAATGTCGTCCCGCATACGTATGGCCTCGGCACGGGCCGCCTCGCCGAACTGCTCGGGCTTCCAGTCGCCCTTTTTGTAGGCGCACATTATGCCCCGGCTGGAGTTGACTATGGCTCCAAGGCGGTTTTTGTCAAAGGCGAGGGCCACGTCCTGAGCCTTGCCCCCCTGCGCGCCGTAGCCCGGCACAAGGAAAAAGGTGTTAGGCATCTTGGCCCGCAGCTCCTTTATCTGCTCGGGATAGGTGGCGCCCACCACGGCTCCCACCCGGCTGTAGCCGTACCTGCCCACGCTGGGTTCGCCCAAAGTGCGCACAAGGGCGGCGGTCTTTTCGTATATGTGTTCCCCGTCTATCACTAAGTCCTGAAGCTCGCCGCTGGAGGGGTTGGAGGTCTTGACAAGGATGAACAGGGTCTTGTCCCACTCCTCGGCGTCCTTCACAAAGGGCTTTAGACCGTCGGTGCCAAGGTAGGGGTTTACCGTAAGGCTGTCGGGTCCGAAGGCCCGGTATTCCTGACCGCCGACGGCGGTCTTGCCGATGTAGGCGTGACTGTAAGCCTCGGCTGTTGCGCCGATGTCGCCCCGCTTTACGTCCAAAATGACGTACATACCCTTACTTTTGGCGTAGTCCATGGTCCTTTGCAGACAGATAAGTCCGGGAACGCCGTACATCTCATAGTAGGCGGACTGGGGCTTCACCGCCGGAACGATGTCGTAAAGGCTGTCGATGAGGGTCTTATTGAACCGGAACAGGGCCTCCGCCGCGCCCTGGAATGGGTCGGCGGCGTTTTTGAGACATTCGTCCACTATATATTCCGGCACATAGTCCAGCTTGGGGTCAAGGCCCGCCACGGTGGGGTTATAGTCCTTGGCAATTATGGCTTCGATCAATTTATCCATTATTTCACAACTCCGTCCAATACAGTATTATAAACCTTTCCGTAAAGCTCCATTCCGTCATAGGGACAGTTTTTGCTCTTGCTCTGGAATTTGGAAACGTCCACGGTGAACTTTTCCTCCGGGTCAAATATGGTCAGGTCGGCGGCGCGGCCCACCTTTATCTCTCCGGCCTCGAGGCCCAGTATCTTGGCCGGGCCAGTACTCATTTTGTATATCAAATCGCCGAGGCTGATGTGTCCGGGCCTCACCAGCTTGGTTATGCCCAGAGGCAGGCTGGTTTCAAGGCCGATTATGCCGTTCAGGGCCAGCTCGAACTCCAGCCGTTTCTCATCTATGTGGTGGGGCGCGTGGTCGGTAACTATGGCGTCAACGGTGCCGTCCTTTATTGCCTCGATTATGGCTTCCACATCCTCCTGAGTGCGCAGGGGCGGATTCATTTTGGCGTTTGTGTCAAAGTCGCCCACGGCCTCCTCGGTGAGGGTGAAGTAGTGGGGGCAGGTCTCGCAGGTGACCTTTACGCCCCGGCGCTTGCCCTGACGTACCAGCTCGGCGCTGCCCTTGGTGCTGATGTGAGCGATGTGAACGGGCAGGCCCTCATGCTCGGCGATTATTA
Organism: uncultured Clostridia bacterium; assembly: GCA_947624455.1. Taxonomy (GTDB): domain Bacteria; phylum Bacillota; class Clostridia; order UMGS1883; family UMGS1883; genus JAFLUQ01. Next base: position 498 of record CANQKL010000019.1, on the reverse strand, counting down.
TGTCGCGGCTGACCATGACCTCCTCCACCGCCGGAGATATGCCCCGCAGGCCCAGGGACGTGGCGGTGAAGCCCTCGTTCATCACTCCTCCGTCCATCAGGCTCATTTCCTCACAGTGGCTTATGACCGGCAGACCGAACATGGAGGCGTACTTTATGGCCCGCTGCATAACGCCGCCGCTTTTGACGGGCTTGCCGTCGTCGGAGACAGCTACCGCCCCGGCGGAGCGCAGATCGCCCATCTCGGTCAGCTCCTCCCCCTTCATGCCCTTGGTAATGGCGGCTATTGGATAGACCTTGCACATACCGACTTCCTTTGCCCGGTCGGTTATGTACTTTATCACGGTCTTATTGTCGGCGACGGGGTTGGTGTTGGGCATACAGGCCACGCCGGTGAAGCCGCCCTTTTGAGCGGCGCGGGCGCCGCTTTCGATGTCCTCCTTGTACTCGTAGCCCGGGTCCCGGAGGTGGACGTGCATATCAATGAGGCCCGGAGCCA
>CANQKL010000018.1 GCA_947624455.1 uncultured Clostridia bacterium | reverse complement strand
GGATATCCGCCTCCCCAAAGGGTACGCCGGGCAGAAATTCCTTGTTTTCACGGTCTTTTTTCAGTCTTTCGCTTTCCTGGGGGAAGTAGCTCCACAGGCAGACCCGGTGTCCGTTCCTGCAAAGGAGCAGGGCTAAAGCCGTCCCCCAGCCGCCGCTGCCGATAACTGATATGTTCATAGGTTTCCCTCCTGTATGGTTGGTTGTTGGTCTATGTATGTCAGGCTCCGCACGCCAATTAGGCTCAAGCGGCACGCTTGTTAGGGTCAAGCGGCACGCCAATTAGGCTTAAGCGGAACGCTTACCGAGGCGGTTTTCCTTGCCCTGACGCAGACGCTTTATGTTCTCGCTGTGGCGAAGCACGCACAAGATCCCCAGGCAGACGGTGAAAACACAGACCGCCAGGCTGACCCCCAGCCCCAACGCCCGAAGGACGATAGCCGCCGCCGAGGCGGCCACGGCCGCCGCCATGGAGCTGACGGACACGTAGCGGGTGATAAGCAGGGCCAAAAGGAACACGCCGAGGGCTATGAGGGCCGCCCTCCACTCCAGGAGCAGCAGCACAGCGAAGCCTGTGGCGACTCCCTTGCCGCCCTTGAACCCATAGTAGCTGGGGAAACAGTGGCCCAGCACGGCCCCGAAAGCCGCGAAGCAGGGCAGAATGTCGCTGGAATTGGCGTAAATGAACCGGCACAACAGCACGCTGACGACGCCCTTAAGCACGTCAAGGACAAACACCAGCAGCGCGGGGCCTTTGCCGTAGGTGCGCAGAACGTTGGTCGCGCCGGCGTTGCCGCTGCCGTGGTTCCTTATGTCGTCCTTTTTGAACAGCCTTGAGTAAATTACGGCGAAGTTCAGGGAGCCGATGAGATAGCCCATCAGCAGCATTACCAGCATATCGCCGGTGGTAATGACGTTATTTTGTATCATTGTCTTTCTTCCTTTCCCTTACTATCAGTCTTATGGGCGTGGCGTTCAGGCCGAAGGCCTCCCGAAGCTGATTTTCGATATACCGCATATAGCTGAAATGCGCCAGCTCCTTGTCGTTCACAAACACGATGAACGTGGGGGGCTTCACGGCGGCCTGGGTCATGTAATAGAGCTTGAGCCGCTTGCCCTTGTCGGAGGGAGGCTGCACCCGAAGGGCCGCGTCGGCCAGAACGTCGTTGAGAACGCCGGTCTGCACCCGCATGGAGTGCTGGCTGGAAACTAAGGCGATGCTCTCGAATATCCTGTCCACCCGCTGTCCGGTCAGGGCCGAAATAAACACCACCGGAGCGTAGGTCATGAAGCTCAGCTTGTTGCGCACGTCCAAAAGAAAGGCGTTCATGGTCTTGTCGTCCTTCTCCACAGCGTCCCACTTGTTCACAACGATTATGGAGGCCTTGCCCTCCTCGTGGGCGTAACCGGCGATCTTGGCGTCCTGCTCGGTGACGCCGGTGACGGCGTCGATGAGTATCAGACACACGTCGCTGCGCTCCACCGCGTTGTAGCTGCGGATAACGCTGTAACGCTCCACCGCGTCGTCCACCTTGGACTTGCGGCGGATACCGGCGGTGTCGATAAAGACGTACTTTTGCCCGCCGCGCTCATATTCCGAGTCGATGGCGTCCCTGGTGGTTCCGGCAATGTCGGAAACTATGACCCGGTTCTCACCCAGGATACGGTTTATCAGGCTGGATTTTCCGGCGTTGGGCTTGCCCACCACGGCGACCCGTATCGCGTCGGTCTCCTCCTCCGCCTCCTGGGGCGGAAAGCGCTTAACGCACTCGTCCAGCACATCCCCCAGCCCCATCTTCTGTATGGAGGAGATGGGCATGGGATCCCCCAGCCCCAGGTTGTAGAACTCGTACAGCTCTAACGGCGGCTCCCCGGGGGTGTCCGCCTTGTTGCAGACCAGGACTATGGGCTTGCCGCTCCTTTGGAGCATCGAGGCCACGTCGCTGTCGGCGGCGGTGAGTCCGTCCCGAACGTCCACCATGAAAATTATCACGTCGGCGGCTTCGATGGCTATTTCCGCCTGGAGCCGCATCTGCTCCAGGATAACGTCCTTGGAGAAAGGCTCGATGCCGCCGGTGTCGATGAGGGTGAACTCCCGCCCGCACCACTCGCCCTTGGCGTAGATCCGGTCCCGTGTGACGCCTGGAGTGTCCTCGACTATTGAAATGCGGCTGCCCGCCAACTGGTTAAACAGCGTGGACTTGCCCACGTTGGGGCGGCCGACTATGGCGATGGTTGGTTTCATGAAAAACCTCCTTTATTAATGGGAGATACTAATTATTCGTCCGGTGGACCTCGAAAATGCCGGGTATGCGGTAAAGCTTCTTCACCAGAGTGTCTATCTGGCCCCGGCCCTCCACCTCCACGGTGATGTTGATGACCGCCATCTTGTCCTTGGTGGTTCGGGCGTTCACCGCCACAAGGGGCAGCTTAACGTCGGAGATAACGGCGGTCACGTCGCCCAGCATACCGTCGCGGTTGGGGCCTTCAAGCTGAAGCTCGCAGGTGTAGCGTCCGTCGCCCTCGGCCCAGGTGCAGTTTATCATGCGGCTTTTCATTTCCTCGGTGAGCTTGTCGGGCTGGATGTTTGAGCAGTCCCGCCGGTGTACACCCCTCGGCCCCGGGTTATGAAGCCGATTATGTCGTCCCCCGCCACGGGGCTGCAGCACTTTGACAGGCGGACAAGGCAGTTGTCTATGCCCTCCACCTCTATGCCCAGGCCGCCCCGGCGCTTTGGCTTGGCGGCGCGAAGCTGCTCGGCGGGGATCTCCTCCTTGAACATCTGACCGTAAATATCCCTCAGCCGGGTCACGATCTTGGAGGCCGTTATCCCCCCGTAGCCCACGGCGGCGTACATCTCGTCCACGGTCTTAAAGCCGTAACGCTTGAGCATAGGGTCGGTCAGCTCCGGCCGCATGAGGTTGAGATTGGAGTAATTGAGCCGGCGCAGCTCCCGCTCCACAGCCTCACGCCCGCGCTCGATGTTCGCCTCCCGGTTCTCCTTTTTGAACCAGGCGTTTATCTTGCTGCGGGCCTGACTGGTCTTTACGATTTTCAGCCAGTCCCGGCTGGGGCCTTTGACGGCGGAGGAGGTCAGTATCTCCACGATGTCGCCGTTTTGGAGCTTGTAATCCAACGGCACTATACGTGTGTTGGCCTTGGCTCCGGTCATGCGGTAGCCCACGGCGGTGTGGATGTAAAAGGCGAAATCTATGGGCGTGGCCCCCATGGGCAGACTGATAACGTTGCCCTTGGGCGTGAACACAAAGACCTCGTCGGCGAACATATCTATCTTGAGGGTGCGCATGAAGTCCTCGTCGTTGTCGGCCTCGCTCTGTATCTCCACCAGCTTATCCACCCAGGCCAGCTTTTTTTCGTCGCCGGGGGCGGCGCCCTCCTTGTACTTCCAGTGGGCGGCTATGCCCTGCTCCGCCACCCGGTGCATCTCCCAGGTGCGTATCTGTATCTCAAAGGGGCGGCCGTCGGGACCGATGACCGTGGTGTGCAGCGACTGGTACATATTGGGCTTGGGCATGGCGATATAGTCCTTGAACCGCCCCGGAATGGGCTTGTACTGCTCGTGAACCATGCCCAGGGCCGCGTAGCACTCGCTGACGTTGTCCACGATTATGCGGACGGCGAAAAGGTCGTATATCTCGTCAAGGGTCTTGCCCTGAGTGTACATCTTCCTGAATATGCTGTAAATGTGCTTGGCCCTGCCGCTTATCTGGCTCTTGATGCCGAGGGCCCGCATCTTTGTCTCGATGGTGTCCCGTATGAGCTGCACATAGGCGTCCCTCTCGGCCTTTTTCTGATCCAGCCCCTCGGCTATCTCATAGAAGGCCACGCTGTCCAGGTATCTGAGCGACAGATCCTCCAGCTCGCACTTTATCTGGGAAATACCCAGCCGGTGGGCCAAGGGGGCGAACACGTCCAGCGTCTCCTTGGCGATGATGCGCTGTTTTTCCGGCGGCATATATTTGAGGGTGCGCATATTGTGGAGCCTATCCGCCAGCTTTATGAGTATCACCCGAATATCCTTCGCCATGGCGAAAAACATCTTGCGCAGGTTCTCCACCTGCTGATCCTCCCGGGAGACGTACTGTATCTTTTTCAGCTTGGTCACTCCGTCCACCAGCAACGCCACGTCGGGGCCGAACAGTTCGTTTATCTCGTCGTAGCCGTATTTGGTGTCCTCTATCACGTCGTGGAGCAGGCCCGCTATGACCGTCTCCCCGTCCATGCCCATTTCAGCCAGGATCAGGGCCACGGCCATGGGGTGGATGTAGTAGGGTTCGCCGGAGAGACGCGCCTGTCCGGCGTGAGCCTCCCGGCAGAGGTCGTAGGCCCGAATCACGGCGGCCTCCGTCTCGGGAGAAAGCTTGCCGTGGCGGTTCATGGTGGCGAGTATATTTTCCACGCTGATCTCGTCGTGCTTGTTTATTTCATCCGTTTTCAAAATGATCAACTCCCTGAGTCAACAGTTAAAGCCTTCCTCCAGACTGCGCCGGAGCCTGATGTACTCCGGGCTGGAGTCCAAATTGACCTTGCTGCCCGGTTCGCCCGGAAGAAGCTCTATCCTGACCATGCTCCCCAGGGCGCCCAGGCGCAGTATGCCCACATCGTCAAAAACCGCCAGCGCGCCCATCAGCTTTTCCCTCTTTATCTGCCGCCGTATGGAGCGGGATATTCTGGCGGCCAGCTGTACCGAGTCGGCGCATATGGGCTGAGGCTGGCTCTTTATGTAGCGGTATATGCCGACGAAGTCCTGCCTGTTAGGCAGAATGTCCCCGGGCAGCCCACGGCTGAGGCGCATATCCGACAGCACCAGCTGCACCCGCTCGTTCCCGTTGTAGCTGTTTATGTTCATCTCTCCGGCCAGATCAACTATGTCGCCCACGCCGTACTCGTCGGCGAGGCTCCCCATGCCGAAGGCGATGACCTCGACGCGCCTGTCATCCTTTTCGCACAGCAGCCGGCAGTGGCGGCCCTCAGACAGGGTGCGCAGAGCTATTATCCTCGCCTCCTGAAGGACGAACACCGGGTTCTTGTTCCCCGCCCCGTAAGGGCGCAGCAGCTGAGAGGCGCGGACGGTGTCCATGTTCAGGTCGCATATGTCTATTAAGGCGTCTATATACAGCCGGGGAGCCGGTTCCCGGCGGAAGATTCTGTCGGCGTACTCGTTCAGCCGCCGATCCAGCTCGGGGATGTTCTCCTCCTTTATGCTGAACCCCGCCGCGTAGGCGTGGCCGCCAAACTTTTCCAGTATGTCGCCGCAGCTGCTGAGAGCCTCGAACAGGTTAAGGCCGTCCACGCTGCGCCCGCTGCTCTTGCAGCGGCCGTCCTCGACGGATATAAGTATGCAGGTCTTGTTGAATCTGTCGCAAATGCGGGAGGCCACCACTCCGATTATGCCGTGGTGCCAGCCCCGCCGGGCCAAAACGAGTACCTTTTTGTTGTAGGAGTCCTGACTTTCCGCCATTTTGGCGGCCTCGTCAAAGATAACGCTCTCCACCTGGCGGCGCAGGGAATTTTCCTCGTCCAGCTCCCTGGCCATAAGGGCCGCCTCGTCCCTGTCCTCGGTGAGCAGCAGCTTAACGCCCTTCATGGCGCTGCTCATGCGCCCGGCGGCGTTGAGCCGGGGGGCCACCGAATAGCTGACCAGGGAGCTGCCGTTCCATTTCGCGCTTTTCCCCACTATGTCCATTAAGGCCCCCAGTCCCAGATTTGGGCAGGAGCAGAGCTTGTTTATGCCGTATTCCACAATGGCCCGGTTCTCGTCGGTGAGGGAGACCACGTCCGCCACCGTGCCTAACGCCACAATGTCCCCAAAGCGTTCCAGCGGCCCCTGACAGCCGCCCTCAAGAGCGCATACCAGCTTAAAGGCCACCCCCACCCCAGCCAAGTCCTTAAAGGGATAAGGGCAGTCCGGACGCTTGGGGTTCACCACCGCAGCGGCCCGGGGCAGCGCGTCCTTGCACTGGTGGTGGTCGGTGATTATGATATCCATTCCCAAGGCGGCGGCGTACTCCGTTTCGTCCACCGCCGTTATGCCGGTATCGACGGTGACTATCACCTTGGCGCCGCTGGCGGCGATGGTCTGTAGGGCGGAGCTGTTCACCCCGTAGCCCTCGGACTTACGGTTGGGGATATAGGCGTCAACCTCGGCCCCCAGCTCCCGGAGATAGCGCACCATAAGGGCTGTGGCGGTAATGCCGTCCACATCGTAGTCCCCGTATATGGTTATCTTTTCCCCTTTTTCTACGGCCAGGCGGAGCCTGTTCGCCGCCCTTTCCATATCGGCCATGGTCAGGGGATCGTGGAGGCAGTCCAAGCTTTTATCCAGGAACCGCTGGGCGGACTCGACAGTGTCGAAGCCGCGGTTTATCATTACCCTCGCCACCGGGGCGGGTATGGAGAAGCGGGCGCAGAACTCCTCTACCACGGCCCCGTCCGCCGCCCTTTCCGGGAATATCCATTCCTTTGCCGACACAGTTTCACCACCTTCTTCAGGGCGCGCCGCCGTCTAATTGGCCGCCGCCCGCCGCGTATCATTAATAAAGTTGCGAAGCAAAGCTACGAAGATATTATACCACGAGCAAAAATGCTTGCTTGCAAGGGCATTTTTGCGAGGCCGTCAATATCGAGTCCAATCCGAAGGATTGGGAAAAAGCGAAGCTTTTTAGATTTGCGAAGCAAAGCTACGAAGATATTATACCACGAGCAAAAATCCTTGCTTGCAAGGGGATTTTTGCGAGGCCGTCAATATCGAGTCCAATCCGAAGGATTGGAAAAAGCGAAGCTTTTTAGATTTGCGAAGCAAAGCTACGAAGATATTATACCACGAGCAAAAATGCTTGCTTGCAAGGGCATTTTTGCGAGGCCGTCAATATCGAGTCCAATCCGAAGGATTGGGAAAAAGCGAAGCTTTTTAGATTTGCGAAGCAAAGCTACGAAGATATTATACCACAAAATTTGCATTTATTCAATATCTTTTTACAGTGTTTTTTCGTCCCAAATAAAAAACATATTGACTAACGGCGAAAAATCTGATAAAATAGTGTGGTGGGAAAGGCCCAAGGGGGCTTTTCCGGCCCTTCGCGCCCCTTGGACGGCGCGGAAAGGGACAAAAATCTTTTGACAAAAATTTTTTAAGGATATGATACATATGAAATGCCCCAGATGCGGCGCCGAGAGCGGAGCCGAGAGCAATTACTGTCAAAAATGCGGGGCGGCTCTGCGTCAGCGGGACAATTCCTCTGACGATACCCTCCGTCTGCCTGATCTGAGCGGCGTTCCCCTGGGGGGTCAGGGCGTCCAGAGCGGCGATTTGAGGCGGCGGGAGTCCGCCGTCAGGAGCGACGGCTCCCGGCCCCTTAAAATAACCCTCGTGGTCTGCGTGCTGGCTATCGCCATCGCCGTGGCGGTCTGTCTGGCCCTTATGCTCGCTCACCGGAGCGGCGGCCCTCTGTTCGAGGACAGGCCCCAAAAGGACGCGGACTATCAGGACGATGGCGGCTATACCGACATATACGACGAGCCTGAGAGCGACCTTGACCTGGAGAGCGTTTCACCCCAGGACGGGGACGGGCAGCCCGAGGAGCAGGATCAGCCCCAGGTGGAGGCCCAGGAGCATCGGCCCCCGGAGGAAAATCAGGACGGGGCGGACGGCGATAACGGCCCCGAGGAAAACGCGGCCCCTCCCGACCAGGAGGATGGAGACGGCGAACAGGGGGACATCCCCGAGCTGACCGACTCCGACGGGTCCCAAGAGGAGCCACAGCCCCAGGAGGAACCCCAACCCCAGGAAAATCTGGCCGAGGAGCCTCAAACTCCGCCGGTCAGCGACGAAGCCGGGCTTTAGGAGGAAAAAATGAGCTACGCTGATAAAATTTTCAAAGACAACTGCCGCGAGATATTGGAGCAGGGCTTCAGCGACGAGGAGCTGGAGGTTCGGCCCCGGTGGGAGGACGGCAGTCCCGCCCACACCGTAAAGCGGTTCGGCATAGTGAACCGCTACGACCTGAGCCGGGAGTTTCCCATAATGACCCTGCGCAGGACGGCTCTCAAGACCTGCGTCAAGGAGCTTTTGTGGATATGGCAGAAAAAGAGCAGCAACATCCGGGACCTTGACAGCCACATCTGGGATCAGTGGGCCGACGAAAGCGGCAGCATAGGCAAGGCCTACGGCTATCAGCTCGGGGTCAAGCACAAGTATCCCGAGGGGGAGTTCGACCAGGTGGATCGGGCGCTCTACGACCTCAAGCACAATCCCCAGAGCCGCCGCATACTCACAAACATCTACAACCACCACGACCTCCACGAGATGGCCCTCTATCCCTGCGCTTACAGCGTGACCTTCAACGTCAGCGGCAGGCGGCTCAACGCCGTGCTGAACCAGCGTTCCCAGGATATGCTCACCGCCAACAACTGGAACGTCTGCCAGTACGCCGTCCTGCTCCATATGTTTGCCCAGGTCAGCGGCCTTGAGCCGGGCGAGCTGGTTCATGTTATCGCCGACGCTCACATCTATGACCGGCACGTTCCCATCGTGCGGCGGATGATGGAGCTGGAGCCTTACGACGCCCCGGAGTTCCGACTCCGGCCCGAAACGGACTTTTACGCCTACGACAAGGACAGCGTTTCTCTGGAGGGGTACAAGTACCATGAGTTTAACTGGAAGATTCCGGTGGCCCAGTGAGCGGCCCCGGCGTATGCGGAAAGGAGAGCGTCCATGAAAGCCATAGCCGCCGTTGACAGAAACTGGGGCATAGGGAACCGAGGGGAGCTGTTGTTCCGCCTCCCCGCCGACATGAAATTTTTTCGGGAGACCACTAAGGGGGCGGCGGTCATCATGGGCCGCAAAACCCTGGAATCCTTTCCCGGGCAAAAGCCCCTGCCCGGAAGGCTCAACATCGTCCTCACCCGGGACAGGGACTACTCCCCCCAGGGGGTCAGCGCGGTTCACAGCCCCGACGAGGCCGAGGCCCTGGCCCGAAGCAGCGGCAGGCCCGTTTTCGTCATAGGCGGCGGCGAGATATACTCCCTCATGCTGGACAGGTGCGACGAGTGTCTCATAACCAAAGTGGACGCCGCCGCCGCTGCCGACGCCTTTTTCCCCGACCTCGACCGAGATCCCGACTGGGTCCTGACCCGGGAGGGGGAGGAGTTAGAGGACAACGGCCTGAGATTCCGGTTCAACGTTTACGGCAAAAGGCGGCCCAACGACGGGACGCGCATATTATAAAGGAAGTAAAGCTATGTCAAAGATCGCTTGGAAGGGGGCCGCGCTGCTGTCCCCAGTCCCTCCCGCCCTGGTGTCCTGCGCCTACGGGGGCCGGGACAACCTGATAACCGTGGCATGGACGGGCATCGTCAACTCCGAGCCGCCAAAGACCTACATTTCGGTGCGGCCGGAGCGGTTTTCCTACAATTTGATAAAAGAGAGCGGGGAGTTTGTCATCAACCTGCCCTCTTGCCATATTATACGCTCCATCGACTTCTGCGGCTGCCGCAGCGGGCGGGATACGGACAAGTTCGCCGCCTGCGGACTCACCCGCCAACGCCCCTCGGCCGTGAGCTGCCCCCTGGTGGCGGAAAGTCCGGTGAGCCTGGAGTGCAAGGTCACGGACGTTATCGAGCTGGGCAGTCACCATATGTTCCTGGCGGACATAGCCGCCGTGGACGTGGACGAGAGCTACATCGACGAAAACGGCCGTCTGCGCATGGAAAAATGCTCTCTGGCGGCCTACGCCCACGGGCAGTATTTCGCCCTGGGCAAGAAGATCGGCTCCTTCGGCTATTCCGTCAAAAAGCGGGGTAAGGATCCCCGCCGGACGGGCGGGGCGAAAAAGGGCCGCAAGGACTGAGGAGACTTTATCCGCCGGGCCTTAGTCCCAAGGCTCGGGATTTTAAGATGAGAAAGGAAATTTCACTATGTGGGCTTATGAAAGCGTGTTTTATCAGATCTATCCCCTGGGCTTCTGCGGAGCGCCCCAGGAAAACGACGGCGTTACGGTGAACCGTATCGCCAAGGTGACCGACTGGCTCGACCACATCAAGGCCGTCGGGGCCAACGCCATATATATGTCGCCGGTGTTCGAGAGCGACAGCCACGGCTACGACACCCGGGATTACGCCGTTATCGACCGGCGGCTGGGCAGCAACGCCGACTTCGCCGATATGTGCCAAAAGCTCCACTCCAAGGGGCTTAAGCTCGTGCTGGACGGGGTGTTCAACCATGTGGGCCGGGGATTTTGGGCCTTTCAGGACGTGAGAGAAAAAAAGTGGGACAGCCCCTACAAGGACTGGTTCAACATCAGCTTCGACGGCAACAGCCCATATAACGACGGCTTCTGGTACGAGGGCTGGGAGGGCCACTACGAACTGGTGCGCCTCAACCTCAGAAACCCCGCCGTGGTTGATCACATTTTCAGCCGCATAAGGGGCTGGGTGGAGGAGTTCGACATCGACGGCCTCCGCTTGGACGTGGCCTATCTGCTGGATCAGGACTTCATCAGGCGGCTGCGGGCCTTCTGCGATTCCCTCAAGCCCGATTTCTTCCTGGTGGGCGAAATGATACACGGCGACTACAACCGGGTGGTGTGCGAGGGGGGACTCCACAGCTGCACCAACTACGAGTGCTACAAGGGCCTGTACAGCAGCTTCAACTCCATGAATATGTTCGAGATAGTCCACTCCCTGAAAAACCAGTTCGGCCCGGAAAACTGGTGCCGTTACCGGGGCAAGAGCCTGCTGTGCTTTGTGGACAACCACGACGTCACGAGGGTGGCTTCCATTCTCGCTAACCCCAACCACCTGCCCCTGATATACGGCCTTCTCTTCGCCATGCCCGGCATCCCCTGCGTTTATTACGGCAGCGAGTGGGGCGCACAGGCGGTCAAGACCCCCGGCGGCGACCAAAACCTCCGCCCCTGCTTCGAGGCCCCGATTTTCAACGACTTGACCGAAAGGATAGCCGCCTTCGCCAAGGCTCACAGGGAGAATCCCGAGCTGTGGCGGGGAGGCTTTAGGGACGTTTTGCTCACCAACCGCCAGTGCATTTTCCTCCGTCAGGACGGGGATAGGCGTATGTTCGTGGCGATAAACGCCGACAGTGCCCCCTATGTGGCCCACTTTGACGCTCAGGCCGGCAGGGCAATGAACGTGCTGACCGGAGAGTGGCACGACTTCGGCGGCGGAAGCGAGCTGCCGCCCTACAGCGTGGCGTACTGGAAGATCGTTGACTGATACGACATATGACAACGAAAAAAATTACAAAAACCGTCATATTATCTTGACATAAAATTAACATTAGTATGCTAATATTTCTATAAACGACAGCGAAAGCGGGGTGAGACTGTGGCTATAGAGGTGTTTTCCAGATACGAGCTGAAATTTATGCTGGATCAGGAGCGTTTCGACGCTATCCACGGCGAAATATGCCGCCGGATGCGTCCCGACCGTTACAGCCGGGACGGGAGCTTTTACACCATATCCAACATATATTACGACACTCCCGACGACCATCTCATCTCCACCGCCGTCCGCCACGACGGCAAATACCGCTACAAGCTGAGGCTCAGGACCTACGACCCCGCCAGCGACATGGCCTTTCTGGAGATAAAGAAAAAGTACCGGGGCTTGACCAACAAGCGGCGCACCTCCATCCTTATCGAGGATGGGCGGAGCCTGCTGGAGCGGGGCATAGAGCCGGAGGAAAAGCCCTTTATGAATATGCAGGTGGTTCGGGAGCTGCTGGAGATTTCCCGGGAGATGACGCTGCTGCCCAAGGCCCTCATAAGCTACGACCGGCGGGCCTACTTCGGGGGCGACGAGTTCGAGCCTGATCTGAGGGTGACCTTCGACAGCGCCATCCGCTTCCGCCGGACGGATCTGGAGCTGCGCCACGGCAGCTACGGCTCGCCGCTGCTGGAGGAGGGCTATTACATAATGGAGGTAAAGGTCAGCAACAGCGTACCCCTCTGGATAGCCCGGCTCCTCAGCGACAACAAGGTCAGCCGCACGCATTTTTCCAAGTACGGCGAGGAGTACAAGCAGTACTTGGCTGAAAACTTCCAAAAAAACACCGACAAATACCAAGCTTACAGAGCTTAGAAGGAGCGCTGCAAAGTGGAAAAGCTACTTTCAATTTTTGACAAATCGGGAATATCCGAAAATCTTTCCTTCGGCCAGCTGCTGTTTACGGTGGCCATGGCCGCCGTCCTCGGCCTGATGATCGCCGCGGTGTATAAGTACACCAACACCGCCATCGACTACACCCAGGAATTCGCGGTGACGCTGGTGATGCTGAGCATGATAATCGCCATCGTGGTGGCGGCCATAGGAGGCAATATCGCCAGCGCATTCTCCTTCGCGGGGGTGCTGAGCATAATTCGCTTTAGGACGGTTATGGGCAGCCCCAGGGACGTGGCCTTTGTGCTGTTTGCCGTTTCGGCGGGGCTGTGCGTGGGCGTGGGGGCCTACATATACGCGGCGGTGGCCTCGGTCGCGCTGTTCGTCCTTATCATACTGATGTACGTATTCAACCTTTTCGCCCCCAGAGGCTCGGCTAAACGCCTGAAAATAACCATCCCCGAAAACATGAACTACGAGGGAGTTTTCGAGGAGATAATCGGCCGCTACTGCACCCATCACAACCTTGTCAAGGTGGACACGGTGGATCTGGGCACCCTGTTCGAGCTGGTCTACGACGTTGAGGTTCGCCGTGGGGCCAGCGAAAAGAACATGATCGACGAGATACGCTGCAAGAACGGCAACCTCAACATCACCCTCGTCCTCGCCAGCGCCCACAGCGTAAAATAGCCCCGCAAAGGGTTTAAAAAAACTCTTGACAAATCCAAAAATTAGGTGTATAATACACAAGTATCCTTGCTTTGGGCTTGACCCAAGGCCAAAAGACCAGAAGGAGGTGTAAAAAATGGCTGAAATCATCAACAAGTATGAGACCATTTTTGTTCTTGACGCCACTCTCGACGAGGAGAAGCTCACCGCGCTTACGGAAAGGTTCCAGAAGCTTATCGCTGACAACGCCACGGTCGAGAGCGTAGATGTGTGGGGTAAGAGAAGGCTTGCCTACCCCATCAATTACAAGACAGAGGGTTACTATGTGCTCGTGAACTTCAGCTCCAATCCGGAATTCCCCAAGGAGCTTGAGCGCGTTTACGGCATCACAGACGGCGTTATCAGAACGCTGACCGTCCGCAAGAACGAAAAGCTCGAAAAGTTCGCGAAGAACGAAAAGAACGAAACGTCCGAGGAAAAGTCCGAGGAAAAAACCGAAGAGGAAGCGTAAGGGGGAGCAAATATGCTTAACAGCGTCAACCTGATCGGCAGATTTACCCGGGACCCCGAGCTTCGCACCACTCCCAACGGAGTCAGCACCTGCTCCTTTACCATAGCCGTGGATCGCAACTTCGTCCGTCAGGGCGAGGAACGCAAGGCGGACTTCATCGGCTGCGTGGCTTGGCGGCAGACGGCGGAGCTTATATCCCGATACTTTAAAAAGGGCAACCTTATCGCTTTGGAGGGCAGCATCCAGACCCGCAGCTGGGACGACAACGAGGGCAAAAGGCATTACGCCACAGACGTTGTCGTTGACCGCATCCACTTTGTGGAGAGCCGCAGCGCCCGCGAGGGGCGCGGCGCCGACTATGAGGGCGGCTACTACAATCAGCAGCCTCCCGCTCAGCAGGGCGGCTATAACCAGCAGGGCGGCTTTGGTCAGGGCGGCTTCGATCAGCCCCCGTCCGCTCCCAGCTACGAGAGCAGCTACGGCGGCTTAGGCGACCCTATTTCCCCCATCGGTACCGAGGATGACCTGCCGTTTTGATGAGTTTCCCAATTTTTGATTCTAAATGAAGGGAGTTTTAGCCATGATGGAAAGAGAAAAGACCGAAAGGCCTTACAGAAGCCGCAAATCCAAGAAAAAGGTTTGCCAGTTCTGCGTTGATAAGATCCAGGAGATCGACTACAAGGACGTTGCCAAGCTTCGCCGTTATGTGTCCGAGCGGGCCAAGATCCTTCCCAGGAGGATCACCGGCACCTGCGCCAAGCATCAGCGGCAGCTCACAGTGGCCATAAAGAGAGCGAGACATATCGCCCTCCTGCCTTTCTCCGCCGAGTAATATTCAGCGCCTTTTCGGAATATATAATTCCGGGGAGGCGTTTTGTTTGTTCAAGGATTTTTTGCTGGCGGTCATTTTTACCCTTATTTTTCCCTCCCATTCGGGGGACTGGGGCCTTGTGCTGAGGGACATGGGCTACGAGCCCTCCGGCCGCCCCGCCGAGGCGGTAGTCGTCAGCATCCCCCTGAGATGGGACGGGGTGTACGAGACCTATAACGCCATCCAGCGGGAGGGCGGCTTTGACCTTCGGCCCTACCGTGGCCGGAAGGTCACCCGCTATACCTATCCCCTGGCCGGACTCGACGCCCGGGGCAACGTGCTGGTGTACAGGGGAGTTGTTATCGGCGGGGACATCTGCTCCAACGCTTTGGACGGATTTATGATACCTTTGGAAAAGGACAGATCGCGATGAGACTGGACAAATTTGTATCCGACGCCCTGGGCGTCACCCGGAGCGAGGCCCGGGATATGATCAGGCGCGGTGGCTTCACCGCCGACGGCGCGCCCCTCGGCTCTCCGGCGGCCCATGTGGACTGCCAGGAGATACGCTACAAGGGCGAAAAAATCTCCGCTCCGGACAAGATATACATCATGATGAACAAGCCCGCCGGAGTACTCAGCGCAACCGAGGACAAGACCCAGCGGACGGTGTTAGACCTGCTGCCGGAGCGCTACCGCCGCTACGGACTGTTCCCGGCGGGCAGGCTGGACAAGGACACCGAGGGCTTTCTGCTGCTGACCAACGACGGCGCGCTGGCCCACAAGGTGCTATCCCCCAAAAAGAAGGTGGGCAAGACTTACGTCGCCCGCCTGAGCCGGGAGCTGACGGCGGAAAAAATATACGTTTTAGAGAATGGCGTGGACATCGGCGGCTATGTCACCCGCCCCTGCCAGGTGGAGCTGCTGGACCCTCTGACCGCCAAAATAACCGTTGTGGAAGGCAAATTCCACCAGGTGAAAAAGATGTTTTTGGCCGTGGACAACCATGTTGAGGCCCTTCGCAGGGTGTCCTTCGCGGGGCTGGAGCTGGACGGCTCTCTCGCCCCCGGCGAATTTAGAGAACTTTGCACAAAAGAGCTTGGAGATATTTTACGTACTATACAATAGTTACAAATAAATTTATTGATATTTGTACAATAAGCGAATTTGCAATTAGAAAATTTTGTGTTATTATAATATTAACATAATTTAAGGATGTTATGTATTTTTATTGTTATAGGAGGGTTATAAACCAATGGCAAGTTTAAGTTTGAGGCACATTTACAAAAGGTATCCCGGCGGCGTAACCGCGGTAACCGATTTCAACCTTGAGATCAAGGACAAGGAATTCATCATCTTTGTAGGCCCTTCCGGCTGCGGTAAGTCCACTACCCTGCGTATGATCGCCGGTCTTGAGGAGATCTCCGAGGGTGAGCTTTACATCGGCGACCGTCTGGTAAACGACGTGGCTCCCAAGGACAGAGACATAGCGATGGTTTTCCAGAACTACGCTCTGTATCCTCATATGTCCGTATTTGAGAACATGGCTTTCGGCCTTAAGCTTCGCAAGACTCCCAAGGACGAGATAAAGAAGAGAGTTCACGAGGCCGCCCGTATCCTTGACATTGAGCATCTGCTTGAAAGAAAGCCCAAGGCTCTTTCCGGCGGTCAGCGTCAGCGTGTGGCCCTTGGCCGCGCTATAGTCCGCGAGCCCAAGGTATTCCTGATGGACGAACCTCTGTCCAACCTGGACGCCAAGCTCCGCGTACAGATGAGAACCGAGATCACCAAGCTCCATCAGCGCCTTCAGACCACTTTCATCTATGTAACCCACGACCAGACCGAGGCTTTGACGATGGGTACCCGCATAGTAGTTATGAAGGACGGTATCGTACAGCAGGTGGACGCTCCCCAGGTGCTTTACAATTACCCCTGCAACGTATTCGTTGCCGGTTTCATTGGCTCTCCTCAGATGAATTTCTGCCCCGCCAAGCTTGTTAAGAGCGGCAGCGATACATATGTGGAGTTCGGCGAAGGCAAGAGGGTTAAGCTCACCGCCAAGAAGGCCGAGGCCTGCAAGGACTATGTTGACAAGGAAGTTATCATGGGCATCCGTCCCGAGGATATGTATGACGACGACCATTCTCTGAGCGAGTTCAAGGACACCACCTTCACCGCTTCCGTTGAGGTAACCGAGCATATGGGCGCCGAGACTTATCTGTATCTCAGCGTTGACAGCACTCCCTTTACCGCCCGCGTTAAGCCTACCAGCACCGCTGAAAGAGGCATGGACATAAAGGTTTGCTTCGACCCCGAGAAGATCCACATCTTTGACAAGGCTACTGAGCGCGTTGTCACCAACTAATTATAACTAATAAAATCCCGCCCACGGGCGGGATTTCGACTACTGACAAACCCCATGCACGATGGGGAAAGCTCGAAAGGGAACTCCCTTTCGATAAAAAAACATAAAATCTCGGGGCGTGTACCCGAGATTTTATACTATAATCGGGGTAGAAAAATCAATTTATTGATTTT
>CANQKL010000017.1 GCA_947624455.1 uncultured Clostridia bacterium | reverse complement strand
CCCGTGTATCATCGATCACTGGCACAAAATTCTGATTTATCGCCAGCGACATTAAATCCTCAATATCGGAATTCACACCTATCGGCGACTTGTTGGAGTGACGCTTAACTTCCCGAAGGGGAGTCTGCTCCGCCGCCTTAAGGTCGAAGCCGCAGCTGTCCTTTAGGCACCAGAGGATATCGCCCTCGGTGAGAATGTCCACATATTCGCCCTGCCGGTTTATGACCGGTACGGCTGTGTAGTGGTGATACTCCATTTTTTCCATAGCCTGACGGAGGGAAAAGTCGTCATATAGATAGACGACCTGATTTTTAGGCGTGAGAAACCTCAGTATATTCATATGTAATCACCTCCCGGGATGAATATACCTTTATTAATATGAAATTAAAAGCTTACCAGCTTGTTGACCGCTCTGGGAACGGCGTCTTTGCTGTTCTTCCAGTCGGCGTCCTTGTTGTTGTAGTCAAATTTCTTTGTAAACCAGTTCACATCCTCGTTCAGGGTCTCCAGCATTTGCGTCTGAGTACGGACGATAAAATCGGCGAACTCATCAAGCCGTTTCCCGCTGAGTTCCGACGACGCGGCCCTCATCACCAACAGCATATGGGGCAGGCAAAGGCCCTTGGAGTTCTCAAGCTTTTTGCGAAAGTCCGGCTCCTTGTCCCAGAGATAGACCAGATTCCCGGCCGCGTCGGCAAGATGTCCCTTCAGTTTGTCACAGACGGCGCAGCCGCCGATTATGGACTCCAACTCGTCGGCCAAAGCGACAAGGTTCTTTTTGGCGGCGAAAAGACCGCCCGCCTTGCCCTTCTTTTCCAGACGGCCGACTATCTCGTTCATGTGAGTATCCAGCATCAGGGCCAGGCCCAGAGGGCTGCCAGCCGCCTCCATCATGTGAAGGTGACGGCGGCAGAAGCCCTTCTTGTTAGTCATTATCCTCACATCCGGCTCCATTTTGGACGCGCCCATGAAATAGTCAACGGCATCGTGTTCCAGTTTATCCTCAAGGCTGCACATTACACAGTCGCAGCCCTCGTTCAGCGCGTCTGTCAGCGGTATGCTGTAAATTCTTTCTTTCATTTTGACCCTCTCCTTATTCGTTTGTATTTCTATTATCAGTATATCATAAAATTTGGACTGTGTCTATACCCAAATTTACTTTTTTATGCGGTAAGTTTGTCAGAGCGGCCTCCGATGGCTTTTAGAACGTTTATACGGGGCGGCGTTTTCCTTCGCGCCCAAAATAAACGGCAGGCTCGATGACCTGCCAGTACTTATTTCGCTTTGGTTTTCAGAGCTTGCTCCTCATACTTGTGCTTAGTGGCCAGCCCGCCTCGGATGTGGCGTTCGGCCTTGTTCCGCTCAAGGACCAGCTTTGTCCTTGCCGCCAGAGGCGGATCGATTTTTTCCAGGCGTTCGGTCACGTCCTTGTGGACGCTGGATTTTGACAGAGAAAAGACTCGGGCCGCGCTTCTGACAGTGGCGTTGTTTTCGATTATGTAATTTGCCAGCTCCACGGCCCGCTCCTCTATATAATCCTTCAACTTAACTCCCCCCTCACGGTTTTGTTACAGCCTATGACCGCTCACGAGGGGATATGATAAAATTTTTATCTTAAATTTAAGAAAACCCCTTGCATTATTTTCCAAAATGCTGTAAAATGGATTTGGTACTAAATATTATACTATAAGGAGGAATCATTATGGAAAAACTGTTCAAGCTCAAGGAACACGGCACTAATGTGAGGACCGAGATCGTAGCCGGACTCACCACCTTCCTGGCCATGGCCTACATACTGGCCGTAAATCCCAACTACCTGTCGGCGGCGGGGATGGATAAGGCCGCGGTGTTCACGGGTACCGCCATTTCAGCTTTCATTGCGACTATGTGTATGGCTTTCTTTGCCAACTACCCGGTGGCGCTGGCCTCGGGCATGGGGCTTAACGCCTTCTTCGCCTTTACGGTCTGCGGAGCCATGGGCTACAGCTACAAGGTCGCCCTGACAGCCGTACTTATCGAGGGCGTCATTTTCATGCTGCTGTCCGTTTTCAAGTTCAGAGAGGCCCTGGTAAATCAGATCCCCGCCAATTTGAAGCTGGGTATCACAGCGGGTATCGGTCTGTTCATTACCATTATAGCGATGATCAACTCCGGCATTGTCATCAACAACGAATCTACTTTGGTGGGCGTTGGCAACTTTGCCTCTCCCGAGCTGGTGCTTTCCATTTTGGGCCTGATCATCATTGGCGTCTTTCACCACTACAAGGTTCCCGGCGACATCCTGCTGGGTATTATCGCCACCTGGATACTGGGCATGGTGGCCCAGGGCATCGGCTGGTATACAGGTCCTTCCCTTATACCGAGCTTTTCCGGCGTGAGCTTTGCCGCTCCGGCCATGTTTCAGTTTGATTTTGATTTTGTAAAGAACAATTTCTCAGCCTTCCTGTTGGTGGTGTTTACTTTCCTTTACACTGATATCTTCGACACGGCTGGGACCCTTATCGGCGTTGCGGAAAAAGGCAACCTCCTCGACAAGGACGGTAAGCTTCCCCGAGCGGGCGGAGCTCTTATGGCCGACGCTGTAGGTACGGTAGTAGGCGCCTGCATGGGTACATCCACCGTTACCAGCTACGTTGAGTCCAGCGCTGGCGTTGCCGTTGGCGGACGGACGGGTCTTACCGCCGTTACCACAGCGGTAATGTTCCTTGTTTCCATCATATTTGCGCCCATATTCCTGGCTATCCCCTCTTTTGCTACCACTCCCGCTATGCTCTATGTCGGACTGCTGATGCTCAGCTCCGTAAAGAAGATGAGCTTTGACGGCGATATTGCCGACGTTATCGGCGGCTTCCTGGCGATAGTTGTAATGCCCTTTACTTATTCCATCGCTACCGGCATCATGTTCGGCATGATCGCGTGGGTAGTGCTGAAGCTCTGCACTGGCAAGTTCAAGGACATCAGTCCCATCATGTGGGTATCCGTTGCCCTGTTTGCCCTCTACATCGCGACACAGATCATTTAAATATAGAGGTTGTACTGAATGAAAAATACTTATGAAATCGAAATCGCCGGAGTGAAGCGTTCCCTGCCGCTGTTTCCGATAGAGGGCGGCATGAATATAGCGGCCTTTATCCTGTTTGGCGACGTGGAGATCACTGTTGCGGCGGCGAAAGCCTTGCTTGAGAAGGCTCCCGCCCACGATGTAATATTTACCGCCGAATGTAAGAGCCTGCCGCTGGTATATGAAATGGCTCGTCAGAGCGGCGGCAAAAACTATGTCGTGGCGCGTAAGGGGCCAAAGGTGTATATGCGCAACGTGATGATAACTACGGTTCGTTCCATCACCACAGAGCATGATCAAACCCTATGTATCGGAGAGGACGATGTAAACGCCCTCAGGGATAAGCGCGTACTCATCGTGGACGACGTCATCAGTACCGGCGAATCCCTTGTCGCCATGGAATCCCTTGTGAAAAAGGCGGGCGGCAGGATAGTCGGAAAAATGGCCGTTTTGGCTGAAGGCGATGCCGCTGACCGCGAGGATATCTCCGTTTTGGCGCCCCTGCCGCTGTTTGATAAGGACGGAGAACCTATAAAATAAGCGGTCAATTTAAAATATTAATAAGGCTAAGGTCGCTGAACTTTTGAACGAGTATCACAAAATGACCGATATTTTTTGGCCTCTTGGCAAAATCTGAGCTTAACGCAATACGGGTTTTCTCAGATTACTGACAAACCTTATGCGTTATGGGGAAAGCTCGAAAGGGAACTCCCTTTCGATAAAAACATCAAATCCCGGGGCGTGTACCCGGGATTTGATACTATAATCGGGGTAGAAATATCATTTTTATCATAATAAAAATGATATTTCGTAAGCGAAAGCGCCCGATGCGGAAGGGGCGTTCGCTGGGGAAACCGTTCGGGTTTCCTCAGCGCTCTGGGAAAATCCGCCTTTTACCAAAAGACGGGTTTTCTTTTTTGTTTTTACGGCCCTTTGGTCAAGTAAGCGGTTGAGAACTTTTTAAAAAAATATTTTTATTCCCTCTTGACAGATGTTTGAACTGATGCTATAATACCTATATACATAGATAATCTATGTATATAGAATATCTATATAAAGGAGTGTAAAAATTGAAAATCAATAAGGAACTGGTCAAGGGCAGCACGTCGATTCTGATTTTGTCTCTTTTGGAGCGGGAGGATATGTACGGTTATCAGTTGGCGCAGCGGCTGGCGCTGCTCAGCGGCAGCGTTTTTGAGCTAAAGGAGGGGACGTTATATCCCATGCTCCACGGCCTGGAAAACGAAGGGGCCGTCGAAGCCTATTGGGTGGACGGCGAAGCTGGCCGTCGGCGCAGATACTACCGCATAACTCCGGCCGGTCGGACGCTGCTGGCCGAAAAAAAGAAGGAATGGCAGGTTTACAGCGGAGCTGTAAACAAGGTCATCGGTTTTTCGAAGGGAGCGCTGTGTAATGGACAATACTGAAAAATACCTGGACGAGGTCTGCTCGTGTATTCGTTCGAGGAGCGTCCACTCCAATATCCGCGATGAGCTGCTCTCACACATTACGGAGATAATAGAAAACGGCATTGAGTCGGGACTTTCCCCGGAAGAGGCGGAAAGGCAAGCCCTTGTCCGCATGGGCGACCCCAGAGAGATAGGTCTTAAGCTGGATCAAAAGCACCGGCCCAGGACGGAATGGCCCTTGCTGGCGGCTGCGGCGGTCATTGCTGTCATTGGCATAGCCGCAAGCATCGTGGCAAACGACGGCGTCTACCTGGCAAAGACGGGCTTCATTCTTACCGGCTTGGTACTTATGGTTGGGATAATGTTCGTCAATCTAATGTGGCTCAGGCGCTTTGCTCTGCCTGTATATCTGATTTTTTCGGCTGTGGCGGTCATATTCGATTATCACTGGTGGGCCTGGAGCGCGAGGGCGATGTTTGGGGTTGCCTTTATGCCGGGATTTATTCAGCTTACGCCTGTGCTGTTCATGGGCCTCTTGTTCCGGCGGGAGAGGTTTACGGCTCTCCAGACGGCCGGACTTTGCGTCCTCATGGCTCTGCCAACAGTCAACGCTTGTCTTGGCGGTATTATGAGCAGCGCCGTGCTGATAGGTCTGAGCTATATATTTATTTTCGCCGTTCTGTCAGTCAAGGGAAACAAGACGGCACGAGTTCTTCTTCCGGTCAGTGTCTGCCTGCTTGGCTTACAGGTGACGTGCGCCTATATGATATCGCCTCACATTCAAGACAGAATCAGCGCCTTCCTTACCGGCGGCCAAAGCGATCCCCGCGCCGCCGGCTGGCTGACGGCCCAGCTCACTGCGCTGATAAAAAACGCCCGGCTCATAGGGCCGGTATCCGGCGGCGTTCCCGAAATGTTTTCCAACCTGATGTCAGAATACGTCCTGGCCGGAGTCCTCGGGCGTTACGGCTGGCTGCCCACGGCCGTTCTGCTGCTGACTGTGGCGGTTCTGCTGTGGAGGCTGTTTGCCGCGGCCGCCAAGGTCAAGGACCCCTGCGGCTTCGCTCTGGCTTTCAGCGCCTCGGCGGTGCTTGCCATGAAATTTATAATAAATATCCTGATAAATTTCAACCTTTTCCCCGTCGTGGGCATAGGTCTTCCCATAGTAGGCGGGGGCGGATCGGACTGCATTGTGTCCTTTATCCTGATAGGGACAGTGCTTTCAGTCTGCCGCCGGAGGGATTTGCCGCCGGACAGCGGCCCCGTCCGTGCGTTGGGAATGACCTTTTGGCGCAAGACGGCAGATAAATAGGGAAAAGTAAAAGACGCTCTATGATCTGACTGTGCGAAAGTCGGAAAAATGTGCGGAGCGGCGTTGTTACAAGCTGAGTATCGCCTGTTTCAACGTCGTCCCGCACATTTTTCCGACTTACTTTTGGCTGAGGGTAGTGTTCTCATGGGTGGTCCGGACCTCGAGTTCCCCGTCCAGCGTGAAGGTCACCGTTCCGTCGTCGGCTGGAACATAAAGCGGGATATCCAGTTCGTCAAGAACAGGGAACATTTTTGATCTGGCCGCGGCGGCCGAGCCAGAGGCGGTCATGACCGCATATTCCGGCGTGTGCCGGTGCAGCTCGGGATAGTAGTTATAGCTGCCGGAACCGTGTCCGGGGAGCTTTACAATGTCGCAATCCTCCCAGTCCATAACGCTGCCGCCGCAGAAAAGGATCTTTCTGCCGTCATATTCGGCCATGAGCTGAACCGAATCACTGTCACTGTCTATGGCGCGCAGGGTCAGGCCGCCCACATAGACCGAGCCGCCCTTGACATACTCCTGGACGGGAACTTTAGCCGCTTCCGCCGAAAGGAGCAGAGTTTCGAGCCGGTCAGACTGCTCCAGCCCAGAGGGAACATAGAGCCGCTCCACATAGCCGCCGTCCACCAGGTCGATCAGACCGTAAATGTGATCCATACTGGTGGAAGTCAGAACCGCGCAGTCCAGCTTGAACAGACCCCTGGCGTCCAGATAGTCGCTGACAGCGGAGCCGCCCCGGCCTCCGTCGATAAGGACAGACGTCCCCTCGGCCCTGAACAGGGCGCAGTCGCCCCTTCCCACGTTCAAAAAACACAGCTCCCGGACGCCGTTTTTTGCGCTCACTCCCAAAAATCCCGTTATGGACGTTACCGCAAAGACCAGGCCCAGCGCGGCGCTTAGGAGCTTCTTTTTCGAGTACAGGGCAAAGAGCGAGAGCAGCAGGGCGTAATAGGCGGCGACAAGTAAGAAAGGTATCTCCATTACCGGAATGGTGGCGTGGGGCAGAGCCGCGAAGCTCCGAACCACAAGAGCGATATACTCCATCAGCAGCTCCGCCGCCCGGGCGATGACTCCGCCCAGAAAGGGAATCCTGCCAAAAACCGCCAGAGCCAGTCCCACGGCCATTACCGGCGTCATGAGGGGGATTGTAAGTAGATTGGCCGGAAGGGCATAGACGGGTATGTAGTTGAAAGTCCCGGCGGAAATAGGGAAAGAGGCGATCTGAGCCGAAAGACTGACGGAGGTGATAGCCGCCGCGCCTCGGAGGATTTTGGCGACAAACCTGGATATTCTGCCCTGGTCAAACAGTTCGGCGCTCAAAAGCCGCGTCGCAGGTTTCATAAGCGGACGGCAGAACAGAAGTATGCCAAGGGTGGAGGCCACTGACAGCTGAAAGCCAGTGGAGTATATGAGCATGGGCGACCACAGCGTCATGGCGGTAAAGGCCGCCGCCAGAGACGAAAGGCCGTCGCTCTCCCGATAGAGAACCATTGAAAGCTGAAAAATGACGCACATTATGCAGGCCCTGACAACGCTGGGCTGACAGCCGGTCACAAAGGCAAAGAATATCAGCGGCGGAATAATCAGCAGCCGTGCGAACCTCCGCCGCCCGAAGGGTATGGTCAGCAAAAACATGAGTATTACCGATAGAACCGACAGGTGAAGGCCCGATACAGCGGCAATATGGCTGAGTCCGGCGGAGGAAAGATCTTTTTTCAAACTGGCGCTGAGCTGGGAGCGGTCGCCCAGCACTATGGCGGGATAGAGTTCACGGGCCGCGCCAAAAAGCCGTTTTTCGCCTGTGCTGAGGGCCTGGTCTCTGACCTTGGCCGCCAGCCGCCTCAGTCCGCCCCGCCCTTTAGTCACCTTGGGCTGACCGCCGCCTTCGGCGTTAAGTAAGATGCCGCGGCTCAGGGCGTATTTTCTGGAGTCAAAGCCATAGTCGTTGGCGATTGGTTCCGGAGCGGAGAGCCGGGCGTTGACCGTGAGCCGGTCGCCAACTTCACATTCCACTATATTTTCCCGGTAGCAGACTAGTTCCACAAGGCCCAGCCGGGTCTTTAACACATATACGCCGGTATAGCCGTTGTAGGACGGCGGTTCATAGACCTCGCCGCTTACGGTCGCCTCGACTGAGTCGTATTTTTCCCAAAGAGCCTGGGCCTGACGCCCCGTATGTACGAACCGGACAGCCGCAAGGGAGGCAAGTATGAGCGCCAGCACAACAGGTATCGCGCTCTTACGGACAAATATTATGAGGACTGTGGCCGCTGCGGACAGGATAGCTAAAGCCGCCCAAAGCCTCAGCCCAAAGGCGCACATCGTCAGGGCGGCCAACACGAATCCTCCCACCCAGACAAGGGGCCGGGTAAGCTTAGGTTTTGTCATCGGTTTCATCTGCCTTTCATACGCCCGACAGGTCAAACGGCGGCGTATATTCTTCTTTTGCGCTCCTTCGATCCTGGGCGTAACCCCTGACCAGTCCTAACTCCACGGCCCGATCCACCACGCTCCTGTACTCAAAGGTGGTCACCCGGCGGTCTATTTCAGGAAAGTCCTTTAGCGCGCCGTTGGGAGTGTATTGGCTCATCAGGCTGAGGAGAAAGCCGTCCTTTTCCAGCTTGGTAAGGGCCGCCAAAACCGCCATGCTGTCTTGGCGGTGCGAGGGGAGGACGAGATGGCGGATAATAACGCCTCTCTTTAAAAGACCGTCCTCCATTACCGGCGGCCCGGTCTGTTCCGTCATGATTCGGGCAGCGGCGAAGGCCACGCTGAAATAATCCGCCGCTCCGCTGTATTTTTGAGAAAGCTCCGGGGAAAAGTATTTCAGATCAGTGAGGTAAACGTCAACATAACCCCTCAGCGCCTCGAGAGCTTCGGCGCTCTCATATCCGCCGCAGTTGTAAACGATCGGTATTTTTGGCCGGTAGAGATCGAGGGCCTCGATTATCGAGGGCGTAAAATGGGTAGGGGTCACAAGGTTTATGTTGTGGGCGCCCTTATCCTCCAGCTCGCGGAAGATCTCGGCCAGCCTTGAGACGGTTATTTCCTTGCCCGCTCCCATGCGGGAAATCTCCCGGTTCTGACAGTAGACGCAGCCCAAGCCGGAAAAAAACACGGTTCCGCTGCCGCGCGTTCCGCTTATACATGGCTCCTCCCAGTAGTGGAGGGCTGCTCGGGCAATTTTAAGCTTCGCTCCGGCTCCGCAGCGTCCGGGCAGTTCGGTTCTGTCTATCCCGCAGCGGCGGGGGCAGATGTCGCAGCTATGATAGTTCATATGGCGCCTCGTTATTTTTTACAAATTGGGACATAATACATTAATAATGATATAACTAATCCCACAAAAAGTCAAGCCCCGTAAAAAATTTCCCATTTGCATCTTGACTTTTGGGATATATTGTAGTAAGATAATATAGCTATAAAAGCTTTGCGAAAGGAAAATCCTATGTTTGTAGATATAGCTGAAATCAGCATAAAAGCAGGCAACGGCGGCAATGGACTTGTCTCGTTCAGGCGGGAAAAATACGTGCCTAACGGCGGCCCCGACGGGGGCGACGGGGGCAAGGGCGGCGATATAATCTTCAAGGCCGACCCCAGCCTCACTACTTTGATGGATTTTCGATACAGGAAGAACTACCGCGCCAAGAACGGGGAGGACGGCCGCGCCCGCAATTCGAGCGGGGCAAAGGGCGAGGATCTGACGGTGCTGGTACCCGTGGGGACTCTTGTACGGGATAAGGCCACCGGAAAGATCATCAAGGATATGTCCGAGCCAGGAGAGGAGTTCGTGGCCGCCAAGGGCGGCAACGGCGGCTGGGGCAATATACACTTTGCCACCCCGACCCGGCAGGCGCCAAAGTTTGCAAAGAACGGTATTCCCGGTCAGGAACGGGAGATAGTGCTCGAGCTGAAGCTCATTGCGGACGTGGGCTTGGCGGGCTTCCCGAATGTGGGCAAGTCTACGCTCCTTTCCGTGGTCAGCGACGCCCGCCCTAAAATCGCCAACTATCATTTCACGACCCTTGAACCGAATCTTGGCGTAGTCAGAGCTGGAGAGGGCAAAAGCTTTGTTATGGCGGACATACCCGGCCTGATCGAGGGCGCTCACGAGGGCGTGGGTCTTGGGCATGAATTTTTGCGCCATATCGAACGAACGAGGGTCATAATCCATGTGGTGGATGTCAGCGGCATAGAGGGCAGAGATCCGGTGGATGACTTTGAAAAAATAAACTCCGAGCTTGCCCTTTACAGCGCCGCCTTGGCCCAGCGTCCGCAAATAGTGGCCGCGAATAAGACCGATATCTTGACCGATCCGGCTCTGCTGGAGAGGTTCAGGGAATATATAAAGGAAAAGGAACTGCCGTTTTTTGAGATTTCCGCCGCCAGCGGCAAGGGCGTCCGCGAGCTGATAAGCTACGCCGCCTCTATGCTGGATAACCTCGGCCCCGTAGCCGTCTATGAGCCGGAGATTTACGATGAGATCGAGGAGACGGGCGAGGACTTTACCGTAAGCCGGGACAACGACGCCTATGTGGTGGAAGGCCCTTATGTGGAAAAGCTGCTTCGGGGCGTCAACTTTGACGATGACGAGAGCTTACAGTATTTTCAGCGGGCCCTGCGGCGCAAGGGAATTATCGACGCCCTGCGGGAAAAGGGCTGCGGCGAGGGCGATCCCGTGAGAATGTACGAGCTTGAATTTGATTTTGTGGAATAACGGAGTAATACTATGCTGACATCCAAACAGAGGGCCTACCTTCGGGGCTTGGGCCATGTGCAGCCGTCCATTTTTCAGATAGGGAAGGGCGGCATAAATGAAAATATGATAAAACAGCTTGACGACGCCCTTGAGGCCAGGGAACTCATAAAGATAACCGTGCTGGAGACCGCTCTTATGAGCGCACGTTCCGCCTGCGACGAGCTGTGCGAAGCTCTTGGCGCACAGCCGGTACAGTGCATCGGGAACAAGCTGGTGATCTATCGCCAAAGCTCTGACGCTGACAGGCGAAAGATCGAGCTGCCCCGGCCATGAGAACCGGGCTTTTCGGCGGGGCCTTTGACCCCTTTCATAACGGTCATATGGCGATTTGCGCCGCGGCGGCCGCCAGCGCGGGGCTGGACAGGCTGATAGTGATACCCACCGGCCGCGCTCCTCATAAGGAGAGCTTTGGCGCGGATTTTAAGGACCGCTATGCCATGACCGTCGCCGCTCTGGAGGGGACGGGAATCGAGGTCAGCCGCTGGGAAGGGGACAGGGACGAGGTTTCTTACAGCGCCGACACAGTAGAGCATTTCCGCCGGGAACTGGGCCGTGATGAACTGTTTTTCATTGTCGGCGCCGATTCCTACCGAGATATGGACAAGTGGTATCAGCCGTGGCGGATAACCGCCGCCGCGAGGCTGGCTGTTTTCCCCCGCGGCGGCGTGGATATTGAGGTGCGGCCTCCCGCTATAGCCGTAAATATGGAAAAGGTCGATGTTTCAAGCACGATGATAAGGGAACTGATACGCCGCGGCGGCGACCCGTCTCCCTATTTGCCAGCGGCGGTATGGCGGTATATAACTAAATATAATTTATACAAATGAGGTGCTATATGACTACGGATGAGATGATAGTTAGATTAAAGGCAACTCTAAAGGAACGGCGGTTCATACACACCATGGGTGTGGCTAACGAGGCCGTGCGCCTGGCTCCTCGGTTCGGCGTTGATGGGGGAAAAGCTTATATAGCCGGCCTTCTCCACGACTGCGCGAAGAACTTTTCGCCGGAGCAGGTCAGGGAATACTGCGACAGGTACGGCCTGACCCTCGATCCGTACAGCGAAAAGGAACCGGCCCTTATACACGCCTTCCTTGGGGCCACGGTGGCCCGGGTGGATTACGGCGTGGAGGATCCGGAGATACTCAGCGCAATTTACTACCATACCACGGGCAAACCCGGTATGTCGCCGATGGAAAAACTCATCTACATAGCCGATCTGACCGAGCCAAACCGCTCCCTTGACCTGGGACGCAGCGCAGAAATGTCCGCCCGGATCAGGGAACTGGTGGAGGAGGACATCGACGAGGCCCTGATCTACGCTATCGGTTGTTCAGTCACTCATGTGCTGAAAAAGGGAAACCTTATTCATCCGGATTCAATATTCGCCAGAAATTACCTCATAGAGAACAGGAGGAAGAACTCTTGAACGATAAAGAAAAAATGACCGAGCTGGTCAGGATACTCGACGCTAAGAAGGCCAGGGACATAGCGGTTATCGACGTGGAGGCCGGAACTATTATAGCCGCCTATTTTGTCATCGCCACAGGCGGCAGCCTGACTCAGTTGAACGCCTTGTCAGACGAGGCTCAGGACGTCATGGCCGAAAAGGGCGCTCCCGCCGTGAAGGTGGAGGGCCGGGGCGGCGGCTGGATACTGATAGACTTCGGCGGAGTCATTCTCCACCTTTTTACCGCCCAAACAAGGGAATTTTACGATCTTGAGCGGCTGTGGAGCGAGGCTCCGGCCGTGGATATATCAAATCTACTAACAGAAAACTAAAAAACAATCGGCACGAAAAAGAACGAGATGCGCCGTTGATTTTTCGTGCGGGAAAGGACTGGATCAGCTATGACTTACGATTTTAAAACCATAGAGCCGAAATGGCAGAAGTACTGGGACGAGCATAAGACTTTTTGCGCGGAGCAGAACAGCAAGAAGCCCAAATTCTATGCCCTCATCGAGTTCCCCTATCCCTCCGGCGCGGGAATGCACGTTGGCCATATAAAGGCATTTTCCGGCCTTGAGGTAGTCAGCCGCAAACGCCGCATGGAGGGCTACAACGTTCTGTTCCCCATAGGCTTTGACGCTTACGGCCTTCCCACTGAAAACACCGCCATCAAAACCGGCGTTCATCCCCGGACGGTTACTGACAACAACATAAAGAAGTTTACCCAGCAGCTAAAGCGGGTGGGCTTTTCCTTCGACTGGGATCGGGTCATCGACACCACTGACGAGGGCTATTACAAGTGGACTCAGTGGATCTTCCTGAAAATGTTTGAACACGGTCTGGTTTTCCGGGACAAAACGCTGGTAAATTACTGCCCCAGCTGCAAGGTGGTGCTGTCCAACGAGGACTCTCAGGGCGGAAAGTGCGATATCTGCCACAGCGACGTTGTTCAGCGGACAAAGGAGGTCTGGTATCTGCGGATAACCGAGTACGCCGACAAGCTTCTTCAAGGGCTGAAGGACGTGGATTATCTGCCCAATATCAAGCTTCAGCAGGAAAATTGGATAGGCAAGTCCACCGGCGCCTTTGTGAACTTCACCATAAAAGAGAACGGCGAAAAGCTCCGTATCTACACTACGCGACCTGATACCCTTTACGGCGTTACCTTCATGGTCATAGCTCCCGAGCATCCCATAATAGATAAATATCGGGATTCCATCGCCAATATCGCCGATCTTGACGCATATAAGGCCGAGTGCGGAAAAAAGAGCGAGTTCGAGCGCACCCAGCTTGTCAAGGACAAGACCGGCGTCCGCATTCAGGGCCTCACCGCCATAAATCCTCTTACCGGCAAGGAGATGCCCGTTTACATTTCCGATTACGTAATGATGGGCTACGGCACCGGCGCCATAATGGCGGTGCCGGCTCACGATACCCGCGACTATGAGTTCGCGAAGAAATTCGGCATCGACATAATCGAGGTCATCAAGGGCGGCGACATCAGCGTGGCGGCCTATACCGGCGACGGAGAAATGGTCAACTCTGGCGAGCTGAACGGTATTTCCAATAAAAAGGATGCTATAGCCAAAGCACTCGAAATTTTAAAGGCAAAGGGCTGCGGCGAGGCTGGCGTACAGTATAAAATGAAAGACTGGGCCTTTAACCGCCAGCGCTACTGGGGCGAGCCGATTCCCATTGTCCACTGTCCCAAGTGCGGAATGGTGGCCGTGCCGTATGAGGAGCTGCCTCTCAGGCTGCCCCCCGTTGAAAACTATGAGCCTGGCTCTGACGGCGAGAGTCCATTGGCCAAGATCGACAGTTTCGTCCGCTGCAAGTGTCCGAAATGCGGAGCCGACGCCAGGCGAGAGACTGATACAATGCCCCAGTGGGCCGGTTCATCCTGGTACTTCCTTCGCTACTGCGACCCCAAGAACGACAAGGCTTTCGCCTCAAAGGAGGCCCTGAAATATTGGATGCCTGTGGATTGGTACAACGGCGGCATGGAACACGTGACCCGGCATATGATCTACTCCCGCTTTTGGCACAAGTTCCTCTATGATATAGGCGAGGTACCCACTCCCGAGCCTTACGCCAAGCGGACGGCCCAGGGCCTTGTACTTGGGCCGGACGGCGATAAAATGAGCAAGTCCAAGGGCAATGTGGTCGATCCCAACGATGTGGTGGATGTTTACGGCGCGGATGTGCTGAGGGTCTATGTGCTGTTCATGGGCGACTACGAACAGGCAGCTCCCTGGAGCGAGACGGGCATAAAGGGCTGCAAGCGTTTCCTTGACCGTGTCTGGGCTTTAAGTGACAAGCTCGTTCCGGGAGAGGAGTTCCGCCCCGAGCTTGAGGTGGCTCTCCATAAGACTATCAAAAAGGTCACGGGCGATATCGAGGCCATGAAGTTCAACACCATGATGGCCCTTGTGAACACTATTTACGAGGTGGGAAGCATCAATCACGGAGAGTACAAGGCTTTCCTGTCCATACTCAATCCCTTCGCGCCGCACATGACCGAGGAGCTTTATAGCTCCCTGTTCGGCAAAATACTGAACGAACAGCCCTGGCCGAGCTATGATGAGGCCAAGACCGTAGACAATGAGATAACCGTAGTTATCCAGATAAACGGCAAGCTTAAGGATAAGCGCCTTGTGCCGGCAGGTCTTGGAAAGGATGAGCTGATCGCTCTGGCCATGGAGAGCGACCGGGTCAAGGCCCTTACCGAGGGCAAGACCGTGGTCAAGTCCATTGCCGTGCCGGATAAGCTGATTAATCTTGTGGTTAAGTAAATAAAGCCGCGGACAGTCTTAACGTCTGAGCCGCCGCGCCGTTTGGGATGTTCGGTCTAAGACACACAGGCGGCGCGTTTCAGGCGGGGTTCTCTCAAATGGAGAGCCGATAAGCTCCCCATTTGAAATTTTTTGAAAGGCATGATATTTTTTGAAAGGCATGATATAATGAAATACAACAGCACTCGCGACAACAGCGTTTCCGTCACCTCGGCCGAGGCCATCGTCAAGGGCCTCAGCGTCGAGGGCGGGCTGTACATTCCCGACAGTATTCCTTCGGTGAGCCTTGAGGCCATCGAGGAAATGGCAAATATGAGCTATACCGACAGGGCCAAAAGAATTCTGGGCCTCTTTCTCAACGATTTCAAAGCGGGGGAGATAGAGGACTGCGTCAACAAGGCCTATACTCGGGAAAAGTTCGGCACCAATTCCATTGCCCCTGTGTACAAGCTGGACAAGGACCGCTGTATCCTGGAGCTTTGGCACGGCCCTACCTGCGCTTTTAAGGATATGGCCCTTCAGATACTGCCCCATCTGCTCACTACAGCGGTAAAGAAGCTGGGCGACGAAAAGGAGATCGTGATTCTTGTGGCCACCAGCGGCGATACCGGTAAGGCCGCGCTGGAAGGTTTCCGCGATGTGGAGGGTACCAAGATAATAGTATTTTATCCCGAGAGCGGAGTTAGCGGCATACAGCGGCTCCAGATGTGTACCCAGGAGGGCGGCAACGTATTTGTCAGCGCGGTGAACGGCAATTTCGACGATGCCCAGACCGGCGTGAAGGAAATCTTTACCGATAAGGAGTACAACGAAACTCTTGAGGCTAAGGGAATATCCCTTTCCAGCGCCAACTCCATCAACTGGGGACGGCTGGCGCCTCAGATAGTTTACTATTTCTCAGCCTACTGCGATATGCTGGCGGCTGAGGAGCTGAGCGTCGGCGAACCGGTCAACGTGTGCGTACCCACCGGCAACTTTGGCAACATTCTTGCGGCCTTTTACGCCAAGCGCATGGGCCTGCCGATAAAGACTCTCATTTGCGCCTCTAACTCCAATAATGTACTCACGGACTTCATCAATACCGGAACATATGACAGAAACAGGGAGTTCTTTACCACTATATCTCCCTCTATGGACATACTGATTTCCTCCAACCTCGAACGGCTGCTATACATCCTTTCCGATGGGAACGCCAGCGAGGTGAAGGGTTATATGGACGAGCTGAAGGCCTCCGGCAGATATACTGTAAGCGAAAAGATATTTGCCGCTGTACGGGAGAATTTCCAGGCCGGATATGCCGACGATGATAAATGCAGGGCGACCATAAAGCGGATTCAGGAGGAGTTCGGCTATGTGATCGACCCCCACACCTCCGTGGCTGTGGCCGTACACGAGGAATACCGCGAACGGACCGGCGACGACACAAAGACAATCATCGCTTCCACCGCCAGCCCCTTCAAATTCAACGGCGACGTGCTCGCCGCCATCCTCGACGGCGAGGAGCTGGAGGATAAGGACGAGTTCGAGCTGCTCAGGCTCCTTTCCCAGCGGTTCAACTTAGCCGTTCCACCCAGCCTTGGCGAACTGGAGGATCGGGAGGTTCGCTTTGAGACTGTCTGTGACAAGTCCATGATGAAAGCCGTTGTCAACGAGTTTTTAGGGTGAATGTAGGCCGAGCGGCGATGGATTGTAACGGCGCGTCTATGTAATTTGTCCGGCCGTTTCCAATTCCTAATCAATAAAAAGGGAACCTAACGGTTCCCTTTTAAGAAAGTTTTAGTCGCAGCAGCTTTCTTTCTTGGTGTAGGTTTCGCAGTCGGCGCTCTGACCGGAGGAATTGGACTTTACGCCAACCTTGATGCAGTCGGCGGTACACTTGTGATCCGGAGCGTGGAAATCGCAGGAGGCCACCTCGCAGTGAATACCGTCGATG
>CANQKL010000016.1 GCA_947624455.1 uncultured Clostridia bacterium | reverse complement strand
GAATATTGCAATGGCTTTTTTTAGTATAAGATTTTCCTCCTCCAGCTGAGCATTACGTTTTTGAAGCTCTTTGATTTGTTGTGCGGTAATGATGGTGTCATCATCAATCTTAACTTCGGAATACATTTTGATCCAATTAGAAAGAGCGCTGGTAGAAATGCCATATTCTTCATGAATTTGGGAATAGGTTTTTCCAGAACGGTAAAGGTTTACTATAGTCTTTTTGAATTCAGTTGTGTACTTTTTTTGTGTGGACATTTTACTTTCCCATTTCTTGTCTTCTATTATATCACTTCTCTTTTTTCTTGTCCACTTTTTTAGTATACATCCAACTATAACTGTATCGGGCCAATCACGGTGCCAAACCTTGAAAAGCTTCCTATAACAAATGTTTCGCTGCACACCAGACAAGGAGTGGACGTTAAGTATGCTGTTTGAGGCAAAATAAAATGAGTGTTCTCACAAATCCTGTAAGAACACTCGCATTGGTTGCGGGGATGGGATTTGAACCACATGACCTTCGGGTTATGAGCCCGACGAGCTACCAAACTGCTCCACCCCGCGATATAAAGCCGTCATTTATTGACAGCATAGATATTATAGCACAGTCGGTGGGCTTTGTCAAGACTTTTTTTGAAAAAATTTTTCCGCCGACAGACAAGTTTAACAAATTATTCTTGACTTTTTGTGCGGATTGTTATAAAATATAATATGATACAGTGTTGAAAGTGTGCGTACACAGCGGAAACCGCAGGTTAGGAGAGGCATAAAACTTGAATCAGACGCCAACAATAGACAAGAGCGAAATTCAGGCCCAGGAGGCTGTAATGGACCGCATAAAAAGCCGCAATCACGGCCTTAAAGCTATGGTTGAGACTTACGGCTGCCAACAGAACGTTAACGATTCTCAAAGGCTCATGGGTATGCTCGTCCGTATGGGTTATGAACTCACCGAAAACAGGGAGGAAGCCGACCTCATACTGATGAACACCTGCGCCGTTCGTGACAACGCCGAACAGCGGGTGCTTGGCAACCTCGGCGCAATAAAGCATCTTAAGGCCAAAAAGCCCAGCCTCATAGTGGGCGTCTGCGGCTGTATGCCTCAACAGGAGCATATCGCTCAAAAAATCAAGGCGAAATACCGCCATGTGGATCTGATCTTTGGCACTCACGCCCTGTACCGCTTCCCCTCGCTGCTGGCAGAGACGCTGGAACACCGGGAAAGAGTGCTGGATATCGGTGGGGAAAGCGCCATAGCCGAGGGCCTGCCCACCCTGCACGAGGGCGGCGCAAAGGCTTTTGTGTCGGTGATGTACGGCTGCAACAACTTCTGCTCCTACTGCATCGTCCCCTATGTACGCGGCAGAGAAAGGAGCCGCAGGGCCGAGGACGTCGTGGCTGAAATACGTGAGCTGGCGGGCCGGGGAGTCAAGGAAGTAATGCTGCTGGGCCAAAACGTGAACTCCTACGGCTTGGATCGGGGTGAGCCGGACGCTTTTGCCGATCTGCTGCGGCAGGTCAACGACATTGACGGCATCGAACGGATACGCTTTATGAGCAGCCACCCGAAGGACATTTCGGAAAAGCTGCTGCTGGCTATGGCCCAGTGTCCAAAGGTGTGCAAGCAGCTACATCTGCCCCTCCAGTCGGGAAGCGACAAGGTCCTTAAAGATATGAATCGCCGTTACAATACTGAAAAATACCGAAATATCGTGAATCGGGCCAGGGAGCTTATGCCCGGCCTGTCCCTGACAACGGACATAATAGTGGGTTTCCCCACTGAGAAGAGGGAGGATTTTGACGCCACCTTGAAGATTCTGGAGGAGGTTAGGTTCGACAGCATATTCTCCTTCATTTTCTCGCCGAGGGAGGGAACTCCCGCCGCAAAGATGAAAAGCGCGGCCACCGAGGAGGAGATCTCAGCCCGTTTTCAGGAAATGCTGGAGCTGCAAAACAGAATAAGCGCCGAAATAAACAGCCGCTGCGAGGGAGAAATACAGGAAATTCTTGTTGAAGGCGAAAGCAAGCACGAGCCGGATATGCTTTCGGGGCGCAATTACGCCAATAAAATAGTTAATTTCAGGGGGGACGGTTCCCTGAAGGATAAAACGGTCAAAGTGAGAATAACGAAGGCTCAGACGTGGATACTCTACGGTGAGTTAGTGTGACGAAAGGATGATTTTAAATGGAGATTTTTGACAAGGCGAGAGAGCTGGGCGAGGCAATCGTCAACAGCAACGAATATAAGACTATGAAGCTGGCCGAGGCCAAGCAGGAGCAGGACGAGGAGGCAATGAAGCTTCTCCAGGAGTACAGCGAACTGCGCAAGAGCCTTGGGGAGGAAATCAACAAGGGCGATGTGGGCAAGGAGAGGATGGAGGAGATCCGCGCCGCTTTGGAGGAAGCCTATGAAAAGGTGACCAACAACGACGTGATCGTGGAATATATCAACGCGCAGCGGGCTTTTCAGGCCATAATCGACCAGATGAACGCCATACTTTCCTACCATATAACCGGTCAGCTCCCCGGCGGGTGCAGCGGAAGCTGCTCGACCTGCGGCGGCTGCCACTAAAAAGCTGGGAGCGGGAGGCCGATCCGCAATAGCGGAATCTGGCCTTGACGCTGGCGGCGGCAGCGCCTCGGACGTTTTCAAAGCTCCGAAAAAATGGCAAATTTTATCAAGGCAAGGATGTAGAGCTGTCATTTTTGCCGTAAACTCCCCCGGCGGACGGTCAGCCGCCGCCGGGGCTGTAACTCTAAACGATGCGAAAGGGGGTGACGCCGGTGGCTGAGATAACGCCGATGATGCGGCAGTATCTGAAGATGAAGGAGGAACACAAGGACGCCATTCTCATGTTCAGACTGGGAGATTTTTATGAGATGTTCTTCGAGGACGCTAAGACGGCCAGCCGCGAACTGGAGCTGACCCTCACGGGAAAAAGCTGCGGCCTTGAGGAGCGGGCGCCCATGTGCGGGGTACCCTTTCACTCCGCCGACGGTTACATCGCCCGTTTGGTGGCCAAGGGCTACAAGGTGGCCATCTGTGAGCAGATGGAGGATCCCAAGCAGACCAAGGGCATTGTCCGCCGGGATATAATCCGCGTAGTCACTCCGGGTACCATAATAGATGAAAACGTCCTCTCCTCCCGGGGGGCCAATTATATGGCCTCGGTCTTTGTGGAGGACGGATGTTCCGGAGCGGTGTTTGCCGACGTTTCAACTGGCGAACTGATGGGTACCTATATTGAAAATGACGTCGGCTGCGAACGGCTTGTCAGCGAGCTGGATCGGTTTTCGCCGGTGGAGGCGGCCTTCGGCGGCGCGGGACGCGGCGACAAGCGGCTCGTGGAGTACATCCGCGACCGGGCCGAGACTATGCTTACCTTCTCCTTTGAGGAGAAAGAGGTGGAACCGGGCGCAAGACAGGTGGTGGAAAAGCACCTTGCCAACAGCTCCGAGATAACTGCACGCCCGCTGCTGATAGCGGCGGCGGCTTTGCTCGAATATCTGGTGGAAACTCAGAAATCGGAGCTTGAACATATACGGGAGATCAAGATATACTCGTCCAGCGAGTTCATGGACATCGACCCCGGCAGCCGCCGGAATCTGGAATTGGTCACGACCATGAGGGACAAGGGGAAAAAGGGCAGCCTTTACTGGGCCCTTGATCGAACCCGAACCTCCATGGGCAGCCGTCTGCTTAAGAACTGGATAATGCGGCCCCTCATCAACGTGGCGGCGATAAACAATCGCCTGGGCGGCGTGGAGGAGCTTGTCAAAAGCCCGTCCCTCAGAGAGGAGCTGGGCGAGGCGCTTAGCGGGGTTTTGGATATAGAGAGGCTTATGGGCCGGGTGTCCATGGGTCTGTGCAACGCCAAGGATCTGGTGGCGCTGAGATCGTCATTTAAGGCCCTGCCGGAGATATACCGCATACTCAGTAGCTGCCGCAGCGTCATAATGAATACTCAGGCGGCGGTCTTTGACTGTATGGAGGACCTCTGCGACGTATTGGAGCGGGCGATAGTTGACGAGCCTCCGGCGTCTCTTCGGGATGGCGGGCTGATCAAGACGGGCTATAACGAGGACATCGACCGCCTTCGCGACGCCTCGGAAAACGGACGGGGCAGCCTTGGCGGTATTGAGGCTAGGGAGCGGGAGCGCACCGGCATTAAGAATCTGAGAGTGAGATATAACAAAGTTTTCGGATATTACATCGAGGTCAGCAACTCCAATTTGGATAAAGTCCCCGATGATTACATACGCAAGCAGACAACCGTAGGCGGAGAAAGGTTCATAACTCCCGAACTCAAGGAGGTGGAGAACGCCGTCCTGGGCGCCACCGAACGGCTGGAGGCTCTGGAGTACGAGGAGTTTGGGCGAGTGCGCCAGAGAGTGGCCGCCGAGGTGGAGCGTATCGACCGCACCGCCAGGGCTATCGCCGCCGCGGATTGCATATATTCCCTGGCTGAGACCGCCGCCAAAAACGGCTATGTCCGGCCGGAGGTAGACCTTTCGGACAAAATCGTGATAAAGGATGGCCGCCATCCAGTGGTGGAAAGGATGTTGAAGGACGGGCTTTTTGTCCCCAACGACACCGATCTGGACTGCGGCTCATGCCGGGCCGCCATCATAACCGGCCCAAATATGGCCGGAAAGTCCACATATATGCGCCAGGTCGCCGCTATCACCCTCATGGCCCAGGTGGGCAGCTTTGTACCCGCGAGTATGTGCCGCATAGGCGTGGTGGACAAAATATTCACCCGCATCGGGGCCAGCGACGATCTGGCTTCCGGTCAAAGCACGTTCACCATGGAGATGAGCGAGGTCAGCTATATTCTCAAGAACGCCACGAAAAACAGCCTTTGTATTCTTGACGAGGTGGGTCGCGGCACAAGCACCTACGACGGCTTGTCCATAGCTTGGGCCGTCATAGAATATATCGTGAAAAAAATCGGGATGAAAACCCTGTTTGCCACCCATTACCACGAACTCACGGCCCTTGAGGGAGAGCTGGAGGGGGTAAGGAATTTCAATACCGTTTGCAAAAAGCGGGGAGACGACATAACCTTCCTGCGCAAGATAGTTCCCGGCGGCACCGACGACAGCTACGGCATCGAAGTGGCCAAGTACAGCGGAGTTCCCGCTCCGGTTATAAAAAGGGCAAAAGAGGTGCTGAAAAGTATAGTGGATGGCGCCGTCAGCCGGTCAATGCCGACGGCGGCCGTCGAACCAAGTCCTCAGATAAGCCTTGCCTGCGTGGAGGAAAATCCCGCCCTGACAGAGCTTAGGAGCCTGGATGTTACGACGCTCACGCCCATAGAGGCGCTGAACGAGCTGTTCAGGCTGCAGAAAATGATAAGCGGTTAGAAGAAAATCCCCTCCCGCAAGGGGCCGTAAACGGCGCGCGCCTTCGGGGGAGCGTCAAAATTTCCGCGAATAATTCCTGATTAGACTAAGGTGGTGTGAAACAATGGGCAAAATAAATGTCCTCAGCCGGGAAGCGGCCGAGAAAATAGCCGCGGGAGAGGTGGTGGAGCGGCCCGCCAACGCTATTAAGGAGCTGGTGGAGAACTCTATTGACGCCGGAGCTAAGTCCGTGGTGGTCGAGATACGCCGTGGCGGCGTCGGCTATATCCGAGTCACCGACGATGGCTCCGGTATACTGCCGGAGGACATGGAAAGGGCCTTTATGCGCCACGCCACCAGCAAGATCAGAAATATTGAAGATTTGGAGCACGTGACCACTCTGGGCTTCAGAGGCGAGGCACTTTGCTCCATAGCCTCGGTCAGCCGCACCGAACTGATAACCCGCACCCCCATTGCCGATATGGGCGTCCGTATGGTGGTGGAGGGGGGCGAGACTCAAATCATAGAGGAGGCCGGCTGCCCCGGCGGCACTACCGTGATAGTGGAAAATCTGTTTTACAACACGCCCGCCAGAATGAAGTTCTTGAAAAAGGACTCCGCCGAGGGCGCGCTGGCGGCGGAGGTCTGCCAACGTCAAGCTCTCAGCCACCCCGGGGTGTCGCTGCGTTTTATCAGGGAAGGGAAGGACGTTTTCTTCACTCCCGGCACAGGGGAACTTAAGGATGCGGTTCGGGCCGTGTGGGGCAAGGACTTTTCGGCAAACATGGCCCCGGTGAAGTATACCGGCGGGGGAGTCACTGTTACCGGATTGGCGGGGAAAAACAACCTTTCCCGCCCGAACCGATCCATGCAGGTGTTTTTTGTCAACGGCCGCTGGGTAGTGAGCCGTATCCTGTCGATGGCCCTGGCCGAGGCGTATAAAAACGAGCTTATGGGGGGAAGGTTCCCAGTGGCGGTGCTGAATATCGAGCTTCCGCCCGCCCTTTGCGATGTGAACGTACACCCGGCGAAAACAGAGATAAAGTTTGCCGACGAGCAGAGCGTCTATCTGGCGGTCTATTGGGCGGTGAAAAATATGCTGGCCTCCGTCAGCGGAGCCAGGGAAGCCCAGGCGGCCTTTGTTAGGGAGGGCCAGTCCTTCAAGCTCGCTCCTCCGCCCGAGCTGCCGCGGCAGTTGAAGGTGCAGAAAAGCAAGTTCAGCCCGCTGACCGTGGCGCGGGAAAGAGGGAACGTCAAGGAACCGCCGGGCGGCGGAACCGGCATTAAAACGCTGAAAACCGAGCTTAGTCCGCTGCTGCCGGAAAAGCAGGTGGAAAGGCTTCGCCAGGAGCAGGAGGAAAAACTTCGCTCCGGAGAGATCAAGGCTCCCATAGTCGGCCGCGCCAGGGCGTTGGAGGCGGAGGAGACTCCGGAGCCGGAGACCGGCGCGCCCTCCCCACAACAGATCGAGCCTGTGGAGCTAAGGGTGATCGGGCAGCTCTTTTCTACTTATATTTTGGCCGAGGGCGAGGGGGAGCTGCTGCTCATAGACCAGCACGCCGCCCATGAGCGGCTGCGGTATGAAGAGCTGAAGCAAAACGGCGGCAAATCCGCCCCCCAGCTTTTGATGATGCCGGTGAGCCTGACCCTCAGCCCCAAGGAGTTTGAGGCCGTAAACGCCAACCGTCAGTTTTTGACAGACCTGGGCTTCGACTTTGACGAGGCGGGGGAAAACGCGGTCCTCATTCGCAGCGTACCCTCGGATTGCTCCGGCGGCGAGGGCGAGACTCTGTTTGTGGAGCTGGCCGGTGATCTTTTGGGCGACGGACGGGGCGAACTCAGCGAACGGCGGGATCGAGCGCTGTATACGGTTGCCTGCAAATCGGCCATAAAGGCCAATAAAGACCTCAGCCCCCAGGAAATGGAGATCCTTCTGGGCAGAGCGTTGGCTATGGAGGGCATATCTACCTGCCCCCACGGCAGGCCCATATCGGTGAAGATCACAAAGTATCAAATTGAAAAAATGTTTAAACGTATAGTTTGACGGGCGAGAAAACATTGACAGTAAGGAATAAAATTACAGATGGAAATAAATGAGACGGGGAAAATTCCCGTAATCGTAGTTTGCGGCCCCACAGCCTGCGGCAAGACGGGCTTAGGTGTGGAGCTGGCCCTGGAGCTGGGGGGCGAGGTGGTCAGCGCCGATTCCATGCAGGTGTACCGGCGGTTAGACATCGGCACAGCCAAGCCAGACGCCGCCGAGCGCAGGGGAGTTCCCCACCATATGCTGGACGTGGCCGAGCCTACCGAGAGCTACAGCGTCGCCCGGTACTGTTTTGAGGCCGGAGCGGCGGTAAGGGATATTTACAGCCGGGGCAGGCTGCCCATAGTGGTGGGCGGAACGGGGCTGTACGTTGACAATCTCATTGCCGGCACCGATTTTTCCGCACCCCAGGGAAATCAGGAGCTTCGCAGGGAGTTGAACGAAATCGCTCTGAGCCAGGGAGCCGATCGGCTCCATGCCATGTTAAGGGAGCTGGACGCCGACGAGGCCGAACGCATACATCCCAACAACGTGAAGCGGGTCATAAGGTCAATAGAGCTGATCCGCATGACAGGCGAGAGCCGGGCCAGCATTAATGAGAAAAGCCGCCGCCCTTCGCCCTATCGGGCTTTGCGGCTGGCCATAGGGCGGCCCCGGCAGGAACTTTACGCCCGAATTGACCGGCGCGTGGATATAATGATGGAAAAGGGCCTTGAGGACGAGGTGCGCAGGGAGCTTTTGCCCATCAGGGATCAGGCCCCGACCGCGGGCCAGGCCATAGGCTATAAGGAAATGCTGGAGTATTTTGACTCCAAGGCGACCCTTGCCCAGGCGGTTGACAATATCAAGCGGGCCAGCCGACACTACGCCAAGCGGCAGCTCACCTGGCTGCGGCGAACGCCGGACCTGCTCTGGCTGGAGCCGGAAAGGGCCTTTGAACAGGCGATAGACCTTATAAAAGACATGAAGGAGAGACAGCAATGAAAAACAATATCAATCTTCAGGACGTTTTTTTGAACGCGGTTCGCCGCGACAAAACGACGATAGTTATTTACCTCATGAACGGTTTTCAGATAAAAGGCCAGGTAAAGGGCTTTGACAATTACACCGTAGTGGTGGACAGCGAGGGCCGCCAGCAGTTGATATACAAGCACGCCATTTCCACTATCAGTCCCTTCGTGCCTGTGCATTTTGATTCCGAGGCCGTGGACGACTGACGACCCTTACCGAGGAGGACTGAACCTTGCGCAAGGTATTGAAAATAATTCTGGCGGTTGTGATCGTGGCAGCGGCGGTCAGCACTGTCCGCTACTGCTCAAATCCCTACAACACCCAGACTGTTACCTATTATGAATATCAAAAGAGCATCCAGGGCGAGGGCTTCATACTCAGGAACGAAACCGTGATCAGCAACGACGTTCCGGGGGTTTTTGAACCCTTTGTCAACGAGGGCGAACGGGTCAGCCGTGACGCCCGCGTGGGTACGGTCATGAGCGGAGAACCCGACGAGAAGCTTGTGTCCGAGCTGGGCCAGGTGAGGCAGCGCATTGAGGACATCGAGAAAAGCGCCACCATAGCCGATGTTTACCAGTCGGACGCGATCCGCATTTCCAACGCCGTTTCCAACGATGTAAAGGATCTGCGCGCCGCCGTCCAGAACGGAGATCTTGCCGCCGCCACCGAAATGAAGCGGGAGATAGGCTACCTCAAGGATAGGAGCGTTCAGATAGAAAACAACGAGCAGACCGACCAGCTTTTGGAGGAGCTTTACCTGCGCCGGTATGAGATAGAGGACGCCATTGGCAGCGTCCAGAATGAGATATACGCCCCTATTTCCGGGGTGTACAGCTCTATTGTGGACGGCCTTGAGCAGTATGGCTCCAATAAAGCCTTGGCCGAGCTGACGCCGGAGCAGGTGGAAAGTTTCGGGGA
Organism: uncultured Clostridia bacterium; assembly: GCA_947624455.1. Taxonomy (GTDB): domain Bacteria; phylum Bacillota; class Clostridia; order UMGS1883; family UMGS1883; genus JAFLUQ01. Next base: position 7,673 of record CANQKL010000016.1, on the reverse strand, counting down.
CATTCTCGAAACCTATCAGCAAGACGCTAAGGATGTGTGCAAAATATCGGACAACTTCGCCTGGTATCTGGTGGCAGATATTACCGAGGAGGAGGCCGCCGACGTGAAGGTGGGCAGCACGGTGACCGTTACCGTACTCAGCGCCGATTCCGCCGAGGTGACCGGCACGGTCTACAGCCTTGGGGAGGCCCAGGACGGCAAAAGGGTAATGGTGGTTCGCAGCGACCTTTTTGTGGAGGGCATCAGCAGCCTGCGCCGTGTGGACTACGAGGTGGTGCTTCAAAAGCACACCGGCTTGAAGATACCTTCCGCCGCATTGCGTATCGAGGACGGACATAAGGGCGTATATATTCTGATCGACAAGCAGAAGAGTTTTCGCTATGTGAACGACGATCCCTTCCGTTCCGAGGATGACGAGTACTACATCGTGGACCGAAAATATATTCCCTCCGGCGCCCCCACAGACTATGTGCCGTTGAAGGAATATGACAAGGTGCTTTTAAAGCCGGAGGAAGTGAGATAGCTATGGATTATATAGAACAGAACATAGCCGACGTCCGCCGTCGTGTGGCCCGCGCGGCCCTTGAGGCCGGCCGTCGGCCGGAGGATGTCAGTATAATAGCGGTCAGCAAGTTTGTGGAGGTCGAAAAGATACGCAGAGCCGTGGAGCTGGGGATGACAACGCTGGCGGAAAATCGGGTCCAGGAAATGAACGCCAAATATGACCTCCTTCCCGGCGTCCATTGGCACATTATCGGCCACCTCCAGACCAACAAGGTGAAATACGCCGTTGGTCGGGCCGAACTTATCCATTCGGTGGACAGCCTCCGGCTGCTGGAAGAAATTGACCGTCAAGCGGAAAAAAGCGGCATTATTCAGGATATTTTGCTCGAACTTAATATTTCCGGCGAGGAAAGCAAATATGGTTTGACAAATGAGGAATTTAGTTATATAATAAATAAGTTAGAGGCTTATCCGTCAGTTCGTCTGAGGGGCCTGATGACCATGGCCCCCAACTATGAGGATAAGGAGCTTTGCCGCCCCATATTCCGCCGGGCGCGGCAGCTATTTGAGGAGCTTGGCTCCTTCCCCGGCGCGGATACTCTGTCGATGGGCATGAGCGGCGACTTTGAGATCGCCGTTGCCGAGGGAGCTACCTGCGTCAGAATAGGGACGGCGATATTCAAAGAAAGGCGGCCCGCCGAAGATCCGGGGCCGCTGCCCCGCTGAGTAAGAAAAAATAAATTCACATATACGAAAGGATGGGTCTGAGATGAAAAAGAATCTGTTTAACCGCATGGCCGATCTTGTGTTCGGCGATACCGGAGACGAGGATGAACTCGACGAAGTCTCCTTTGACGATGAGGAACCCGCCCCCGCCCCCGCGCCTGCCCGCAGAACCGCTCCCCAGAGCGGTTACGGCAAAAAGAGCGGCTCCGCCAGTCAGCCCAAGGTAGTGAACTTTGCCGCCACCACTCAGCTTAAGGTGGTTGTTCTGAAGATGGACGCCTTCGACGAGTCCTGCCGTCAGGTGGTCGATAACCTCAACAACAACAAGCCCGTCATTATCAATATAGAGGATATGGAGCGGGATCAGGCCCGCCGTACTATTGATTTTATCAGCGGAGCGGCCTATGCCCGCCGCGGCACGCTTCAAAAGGTCAGCACCGGCATACTGTTGCTGACCCCCTCCAATGTGGACGTGACCCCCGCCGTCAAGAGCGAACTGGAGAGCGGCCGCCTGTTCCCGTGGGATTAGGGGACAAGAGCCGGTTCCTGAGCGGACTTGAGGAGCCGGAAAGAACTCTGTTCGCAAAGATTTATGACCGAGCTGTCCGTGCCGCCAGGTTCGGGGATCCGGCCTTTGGGGACTTTATGTCCATGGACGAGCTGACCCTTTTTCGGGAGCGGAGCCGTTACCTGCCGGAGGTAGAGCTGCGGGAATACGGCGGTTACGAGGATGCCGAGCGCCGGATGCCCGGTTTTGCCGCGGATGATGGGGAGTTCCCCATATCGGCGCTGAAAATCAGCGGCAAAAGGCTGGATGGACTTACGCACCGGGACTATCTCGGGGCGCTAATGTCCCTGGGCCTGGACCGCCACAAGCTGGGAGACATAATCGTAAGCGAAGGCGGGGCGGCGGTTTTTGCCGCGGCGGATATCGCGGACTATATAGTGAACTCCCTGGGGGAGGTGGGCCGCAGTCCGGTGCGGATCGAGGTTGTGGACGCCGCCTCTCTGGAGCTGGGCCTTCGCCGGTTCAAGGAGATAAAGGGTACGGTCGCCACTCCTCGGCTGGACAGCGTCGTCGCCCTTATGGCTGGCAAGGGACGGTCCGCCGCCTGCGACTTGATAAAGGCCGGGCGGGTGTACCTCAACGGCGCGGCCGCCGTGCGGACGGATCAGAGGGTCGCCGACGGAGACGTAATAACCGTTCGGGGCCTGGGCAAGGCCGCCGTGGAGATGGGCGGTCTAAGCAAAAAAGACAGAACTTTTGTCACGCTGAAAAAGTACGCGTGATTTGGATGCGTGACTGGAAATAGAAAGGAAAGATAGATAATGGATTATTCTGGAACTCTCAACCTGCCCGTCACCGAGTTCCCCATGCGGGCCAGTCTGCCCAAGCGGGAGCCTGAAACCCTCAAGAGGTGGCTGGACGAGGATCTTTACGGCAAGCTCATGGAGGCCAACGAGGGCAAGCCCCTTTTCATACTCCACGACGGCCCTCCCTACGCCAACGGCGATATGCACATGGGCCACACTCTCAATAAGACCTTGAAGGACATCATTACCCGCTTCAAGAACATGGACGGCTTCAAGGCCCCCTATATTCACGGCTGGGATACTCACGGCCTTCCGATCGAGCGTCAGGCTATCAAGAAAATGGGCATCAACCGCCATGAAAAGAGCGTTATCGAGTTCCGCGACGTGTGTAAGGAATTTGCTCTGGGCTATGTTGAAAACCAGAAGAAGCAGATACAGCGGCTTGGCGTTTTGGGCGATTGGGACGATATTTATGTGACCCTCGACCCCGAGTTCGAGGCAAAGCAGATAGAGATATTCGGCGAAATGGCCAAAAAGGGCTATATCTATAAGGGCCTCAAGCCCATATATTGGTGTCCCGACTGCGAGACCGCCCTTGCCGAAGCCGAGATCGAGTATCAGGAGGACAAGACCGACTCCATCTATGTCAAGTTCAGAGTTAAGAACGACAAGGGCCTGTTCGCGAATGTGGGCGAACCCCTTGAGAATATATATTTCGTGATCTGGACCACCACCACCTGGACTCTGCCCGGCAACGTGGCTATTTCCCTGAACCCCGACTTTGAGTACAGCCTTGTAAAGTCTGGCGGCGAGGTCTATGTCATTGCCACCGAATTGGTGGACTCCACCATGGCAAACGGTAAAAGGACCGAATACGAGACTATCGCCACCTTCAAGGGCAGCGACATGGAATACATGACCGTGCAGCACCCCTTTATCGACCGGGAAAGCTTGGTTATCGTGGGCGACCACGTAACTTTGGACGCGGGTACCGGCTGCGTACACACCGCTCCCGGACACGGCGTTGAGGACTATGTCGTCTGCCAAAAGTACAAGGACATCCCCATAATCGTTCCCGTGGACGACAAGGGCTATCTCAATGAGCTGGCCGGGGAGTTCGCCGGACTTTACTATGAGAAATCTAACGCGAAGATAATCGAAAAGCTTAAAGAGGTCAACGCGCTTTTTGCCATTGAACCCATCATCCACCAGTATCCTCACTGCTGGCGCTGCCATGAACCCATCGTGTTCAGGGCTACCGAGCAGTGGTTCGCCTCTGTTGACGCCATCAAGGAGCAGGCCGTGGAGGCCATCAAGGGCGTACAGTGGCTTCCTAAGTGGGGCGAGGACCGCATCACCGGCATGGTAATGGATCGCAGCGATTGGTGCATTTCCCGCCAGCGGACCTGGGGCGTACCCCTGCCCATCTTTTACTGCAAGGACTGCGGCAAGGAGCTGCTCAACGAGGAGACTATAGCCGCCACCGCCAAGCTCTTCCGTGAACACGGCGGCAGCAACGCTTGGTATGAGACTGAGGCAAAGGACATCCTCCCCGCCGGAACTAAGTGCGAGTGCGGCTGCGCCGAGTTCACTAAGGAAAAGGACATCATGGACGTGTGGTTCGACAGCGGCAGCTCCCACAGCGGCGTACTGGAGGTCAAGAAGGGCCTCCGCTTCCCCGCCGACCTGTACCTTGAGGGCAACGACCAATACCGCGGCTGGTTCCAGTCCTCTCTGCTCACATCTATTGCCGCCAAGGGCGTGGCCCCCTATAAAATGGTCATCACCCACGGCATGATAGTCGATCAGAACGGCGACAAATTCAGCAAGAGCAAGGGCAACGGCACCAGTCCCGAGGTCATAATCAGCCAGTACGGAGCCGACGTGCTTCGCCTTTGGGTGGTCAGCGCCGACTACAAGACCGATATGCGTATCTCTGAGGAGATACTCAAGCAGCTCAGCGAGGCTTACCGTAAGATCAGGAACACCGCCCGTTATATCATGGGCAATATCCACGATTTCAACCCCGATACCGACTGCGTACCCTTTGAGGAAATGTGCGAGATGGATCGCTGGAGCCTGATCCGCCTTAACGACGTTGTGGGCCGTGTGCTGGAGGCTTATCGGAGCTATGAATTCCACATGATCTATCACACCATCCACAACTTCTGCGTCGTGGACATGAGCAATTTTTATCTTGACGTCATTAAGGATCGGCTCTACACCTCCAAAAAGGACAGCAAGGAGCGCAGAGCGGCCCAGACCTGTATGTTCACGATATTGGACGCCATAGTTCGGCTCATCGCGCCCATCCTCTGTTTCACCGCCGACGAGATCTGGGGCTATATGCCTCATCGCTCTACCGACCGTCCCGAGGGCGCAATCTTCAATTCCATGCCCAAGGTTGAGTCCGCATGGGAGGACAAGGAGCTTGAGGACAAGTGGGAGAGAGTGCTTTCGGTAAAAAGCGACGTGAGCAAGGCGCTCGAGCTGGCCCGCCAGGAAAAGGTAATCGGCAAATCCCTGGACGCCAAGGTGGAGATCTTCGCCTCCGGCGAGCCGTATAAGTTCCTGAAAACGATTCCCGACCTGGCCACGGCGCTTATCGTGTCCGAGGCCGTCGTCACCGAGGGCGAGGGCGAAGGCGTAAAGGGCGAGAACGAACCCGCCGTCACCGTAAAGGTCACTCCCGCTCAGGGAGAAAAGTGCGAACGCTGCTGGATGATAACTCCCGACGTGGGCTGCGATCACGACCATCCCACGTTGTGCCGCCGCTGCGCGAGCGTGATCAAGGATCAGGACTGAGGATTTAATACTAAACCCTATTAAAAGCGTCAACCGAGGGGCGAGGATTTTTTGTGCCAGACAAGGAAGAGACCGCAGGCAATACTGTATGTATTGTCAAGGTCGATGACGCCGTATGGCGCAAAAAAGACCGCCGCGAATTGATGATTTTATTAGGGGTTAGTATAAAATATTTTACGGCCCGTCAAGGGGATTAGGAGCGCGGTCAGGCGAACCTGTGTGTTCCCGCGTACCCCGAAGGCGGGCCGTAAAGTTTATCTGTTGACAGTAATACGCAAGGAGGGCTTCCCATGTTCCTTTATCTCATACCCATCGTTATCATAGTCGCCGCCGACCAGGCGACGAAGTTCCTGACTGCTAAGAGCTTTCCCGTGGGCGGGGGCTTTACCCTTATCCCCGGCTTTGTGGACGTGACATATGTGAGAAATGAGGGGGCGGCCTTCGGCATACTTCAGGGCCGTCAGATACCGCTCATCATCGTTTCAGTGCTGGTGTTCGCGGCCATAATCTTCTATGTTGTCAAGTACAAGCCCCGGAGCAGGTGGCTGCTCTGGTCCCTGACCCTGATAGTGGCCGGAGGCGCTGGCAACCTAATCGACCGGGCGGCTCTGGGCTTTGTCCGGGATATGATCGACCTGACCTTCATGCGCTTCCCCGTGTTCAACGTGGCTGACGCGGCAATTACCGTGGGCGCGGTAATGCTAGCTCTCAGGGTGCTGATAGGAGGGGTTAAGGATGAAGCGAACTATGACTTTGACGGCGACACGGGCTGCCCGCAGTGACGTGTACATCAGCGAGAACGCCGAGGGGTTGACCCGCAGCTTTGTGAAAAAGCTCTTTGACGGGGGCCTTGTCACAGTCAACGGCGTTCCGGTCAAGGCCTCGGCAAAGCTCCGCCCCGGGGACATTATCGAGTTTGAGGTACCCGAGCCGAAAGAGACTCAGGCCGTTCCCCAGAACATTCCTCTGGACGTGGTTTACGAGGACGCCGATGTGTTAGTTGTCAACAAGCCCCGGGGCATGGTCGTCCATCCGGCCGCTGGCAACGAGGACGGCACCCTTGTGAACGCCGTCATGTACCGCTGCGGGGACAGTCTTTCCGCTATCGGCGGAACGCTGAGGCCAGGAATAGTCCACCGCATTGACAAGGATACCACGGGACTGCTGGCGGTGGCAAAGAATAACGAGGCGCATCTTTCGCTTTCGTCTCAGCTTAAGGATAGGAGCCTCAGCCGCACATACTGGGCTTTGGTTCACGGAAACATAAGGGAGGACGGCGGGACAGTTGACGCTCCCATTGACCGCAGTCCCTCTGACCGCAAGAAAATGGCGGTGGTGAGGGATGGACGTGAATCTGTTACGGATTTTGAGGTGGCGGAGCGTTTTGGCAAATACACCCTTGTCCGCTGCAAGCTCCGGACGGGCCGTACCCACCAGATAAGGGTTCATATGCGCCACATCGGCCACCCCATAGTGGGGGATAAGACCTATGGAGTCAGGAACGAGGAGTTCGCTCTGGAGGGGCAGCTCCTTCACGCGGGGGAAATAGGCTTCATCCACCCGTCGACCGGAGAAAAAATGAGCTTTTCCGCGCCGCTGCCGGAGGATTTTGCCCGCGTGCTGGAAATTTTGAGAATGAGAAATGATAAATGAGTAAGCGGTAATGATATATTTATGACAGAAAACCAAAATCCCGAGTTCACTGAAGTGAACTCGGGATTTTGGTTTTACAAAGCGGTTATTTAAGACGGAGCATTGAATAATCGCTTTCAGTCATTGGACGATTGCGCCATTTTTTACAGCCAAATCGGATCATATCTCGAAAAATGCTTGTTACTTGCTGGCGAGATACTCGTTCACCTTGGCGATGAGGGCGTCGGCGTCCGCTCCGTGAACCGCGCAGGCTTCCTCTACGGTTTCGCCGCTGGCGCTGGGGCAGCCCAGACAGTGCATCCCTATCTCGAAAAAGAACTGGGCCGTGCCTGGATCAACCGCGAGAACGTCGCGAATTATCATGTCCTTTGTTACCTGTGCCATTTTTATCATCCTTTCATTATTAGGTTTTGATACTAATCCCCAACTAAAATCAGACATTTGCGACGGCCTTTTCCGCGCCATGCTGTGTCTCGTCGAAGCTGACCTCATATTGCAAATTCTAATTTTTGCGAAAATTAGAATTTTGGCTCAATCGGTCGCTTCTCCTCTTCCCACAAAAACAACAGAGTCGTTTTTGTGGGACCCGTAATGCTTGACAATACATACAGTATTGCCTGCGGCCTCTTCCTTGCCTGACACGAAAAATTCTCGTCGCTCGGTGTCTGATT
>CANQKL010000015.1 GCA_947624455.1 uncultured Clostridia bacterium | reverse complement strand
GAAACGCGAATAGGGGTCGGCGTTAAGCCGGTGGTGGGCCATCAAGGACTCGAACCTTGGACCGTCCGGTTATGAGCCGGATGCTCTAACCAACTGAGCTAATGGCCCGCACGGTCACCTGACCGTGGTGACCCGAACGGGAATCGAACCCGTGATACCGCCGTGAAAGGGCGGTGTCTTAGCCGCTTGACCATCGGGCCGAATGGCTCCTCAAGTTGGACTCGAACCAACGACCCTGCGGTTAACAGCCGCATGCTCTACCGACTGAGCTATTGAGGAATATTGGTCGGCGGCCCCGCCGCCGACTTACTTATTATACTATGTTGCGGCCCGTTTGTCAAGGGGTTTTTTAAATTTTTTTCCTACAGCGTGACGCTGTACCCAATTTGCGTGACGCTGAACCTGAAGAGCATGACGCTGTACCCAATTGGCGCGATGCTATACCCAAAGGGCGCGGCCGGTTAATCCCCGAAGCAGATGCCCAGGGCCTTGGCCATCTGAACCAGCTCGCCGTTGGGGTCTACGTTCTTGGTCTTTTGCCCGATAACGTCCTCCAAAGAGGCGTAACCTATCTCATCACCGTGGAGGGCCACTATGTTGCCAAACTTGCCCTGCATAGCCAGCTCCACCGCCGCATAGCCGTAACGGGAGGAAAGCACCCTGTCATGACCGGTGGTTACGCCGCCGCGCTGAGTGTGACCCAGCACTGTGGCCCGGGCTTCGTTATTGCAAAGCTCCTCCAACTGGTCGGCCACTACATGGGACACGCCGCCCAGACGGATGGGGTCGGGACTGTCCTCCCGAACCTTAAGCACAACGGCCTCGCCATCCTTGGGCTTGGCGCCCTCGGCACAGGCCACGATGGCAAAGTCCTTGCCCTTGGCAAAGTCGGCCTTGATCTTATCCGCCACCTTATTTATATCATAGGGTATCTCGGGAATGAGTATAACGTCCGCCGCCCCGGCAATGCCGCCGTGGAGCGTCAGCCAGCCCGCGCCCCGACCCATTATCTCCACTACCATGATGCGGCCGTGGCTCTTGGCGGTGGTGCGTATGCGGTCAAAAGACTCCGTCGCCGTGGTTATCGCCGTGTCAAAACCAAAGGTGTAGTCCGTCTCGGCCAGGTCGTTGTCAATGGTCTTGGGTATGCCGATGACGTTGACCCCTTTACGGGCAAAGTCGCGGCCGCTGGTGAGCGTTCCGTCGCCGCCCAAAATGAACAGCGCGTCTATACCGGCGTCCTTAAGGTTCTGCACCGCCACGTCGCTGACGTCGTGATACATTATCTTTCCGTTCTCGTCCCGGACGATATTGTCGTTTTCATCCCTGATGGGATAGATAAAGAGATTGTCCTTGTTGGAACTCTTGAGGATCGTGCCGCCCTCGCTGATTATCTCCTGGACGCTGTCAAGGGTCAGTGGCACAAAATCTTTGTGATAAAGGCCATGATAGCCCTTGCGTATGCCTACGACCTCCAAACCGTACTTACATATAGCTGTCTTTGTCACAGCGCGGATCACGGCGTTCAGACCGGGACAGTCTCCGCCGCCGGTGAGGATTGCAATTCTTTTTATGTCGCTCATGGTTGTTCCTCCTGTAATAATATTCTCTCTCCAATATAATATAACAAATTGGCGAATTTTTCAAGTCCCCTTTTGTAAATTTTTTTCAATTTGACAAATATAAACAAAAATCATGAGAATATCTTTACTAAGTTTGTATTGATTTTTCAGGACAAATGGTGTATAATAAATTTCAAGGCGATATTTGCGCGATCTCAGCGCGCCGTCGCCCAGGATTGCGCGGGGCTATGGCAGCTTCGCCCGAAAGGGAGATCATCATGGAAGAACGTTATTCCAACTTCATCAACGATATAATCGAGGACGACCTGGCCTCCGGCAGGGAGACTCATGTGCATACCCGGTTCCCGCCCGAGCCTAACGGCTACCTCCATATCGGCAGCGCTAAGGCTATCTGGATAAACTACACCGCCGCTAAGACCCACGGCGGCCAGTTCAACCTCCGCTATGACGATACCAACCCAGTTAAGGAGGACGACGAGTTTGTTAAGGCCATCGAGGCCGACCTTCGCTGGCTGGGCTGCGCGCCGGATCACATATTCTACGGCAGCGACTACTTCGACAAGTGCTACGAGCTGGCGGAAAAGCTCATCATGGACGGAAAAGCCTTCGTCTGCGACCTCAGCCATGAGGAAATGGCCGAGTACCGGGGCACCCTCACCGCTCCCGGCAAGGACAGCCCCTACAAAAACCGGTCCGTGGAGGAAAATTTGGATCTGTTCCGCCGCATGAGGGCCGGGGAGTTCCCCGAGGGCAGCCGCACTCTGAGGGCCAAGATAGATATGTCCTCGCCCAATATGAATATGCGCGACCCCGTTATCTACCGAATACTTTACGCCAACCATCACCGCCAGGGCAACAAGTGGTGCATTTACCCAATGTACGACTTCGCTCACCCAATTCAGGACGCGCTGGAGGGCATAACCCACTCCCTTTGCTCCATTGAGTTTGAAAATCACCGCCCACTGTACAACTGGGTGGTGGAAAATCTGGGCTTTGACCCGCGGCCTCATCAGTGGGAGTTCGCCCGCCTGAACATGACGTACACCGTCATGAGCAAGAGGTATCTGCGCAAGCTGGTGGAAATGGGTTACGTTGACGGCTGGGACGACCCGAGGATGCCGACCCTGCTGGGCCTGCGCCGCCGGGGCTACACCCCTGCCGCGATACTGGACTTCATTCGCCGCAGCGGCGTCGCTAAGGCCGATTCCATGGCGGATATAAAGCTGCTGGAGTACTGCATCTGCGAGGAGCTTAATCAAAACGCTCAACGCCGAGTGGCGGTCATGGAGCCGCTGAAGGTCACTGTTACCAACTACCCCGCCGGTAAGCGAGAGACTTTTGATTTGCCAAACAATCCTCAAAAGCCCGAGGAGGGCACCCGCGCTCTGCCCTTTGGGCCGGAGTTGTGGATAGAACGAGGCGACTTTATGGAAACGCCCGTTCCCGGCTTCAAGCGCTTGATCCCGGGCGGCGAGGTTCGGCTCATGGGGGCCTATATCATGCGCTGCGACGAGGTGATTCACGATGGGGAGGGCAACGTGGCCGAGCTGAAATGCTCCGTTGACCTTGAAACCGGCAACGGTAAGCCCGCCGACGGTCGGAAGGTGAAGGGCAATATTCACTGGCTCAGCGTGGATCATGCCGCCGACGCCGAGGTGCGCTATTACGACAATATTTTTAACAGGGAAAACGTCGCCACCCTCCTTGAGGAGGACAATTTCGACGACTTCATCAATCCTAACTCGGTGACTGTCTACCCCGACGCCAAGCTGGAGCCTTCCCTCCTTGAGGAGGAGCCGGGCGTGCCGTTCCAGTTTGTGCGCATGGGCTATTTCACCCACGACAGCAAGAATCCCGGCGTATTTAACCGTACAGCTCCGTTAAAGAGCAGCTTTAAGCCCGAGTGATAAACGTTGGGGCCGTCCCTCTCCCACCGAGGGACGGCCCCCAGACTACTGATAAAGTCTATTTTAAAAATAGACTTTAAATCCACGAAAATAGAATTCATGAAATTCCGGGGCGTGTACCCGGAATTTCATACCTTAGTCGGGATAGAAAAATCAATTTATTGATTTTTCGTAAGCGAAAGCGCCCGACGCGGAAGGGGTGGCCGCTGGGGAAACCGTTTGGGTTTCCCCAGCGAAGCGTGTCGAACTTTTTCGACACGCAAGCGGCGGCCCTGTTTTTAAAGGCGTTCGTAAAAAATTTACAATTCAGAGGAAAAAATTGGGCGGTATTTGTTGATTTTCTACAAGCGTTTGTGTTATAATGCTATTATAGAAAGTACGTGTAAAAAAGGTAAATAACAAGATAGAGAGGGTATTTATGCTATATATTCTGGCGTCGCAATCGCCCCGGCGGGCGGAGCTTTTGAGGAACATAGGACTCAGCCCCAAGGTCACCCCCGCCAACATAGACGAATCCCAGGTAAAAACCGACGATCCAAGGGACATGGTCACAAGACTTGCCATGCTCAAGGCCCTGTGCGTGGCCAAAAAGTGGGCCGGAAGGGATTGCCTGGTCATCGGGGCCGACACCTGCGTTTATATTGACGGCAAAATTTTGGGAAAGCCCTCCTCCCAGGAGGAGGCGGCGAAAATGCTCCGAACTCTTTCCGGCAGGGAACACACTGTGTTTACCGGCTGCGCCGCCGTCCGAACCACAAATATGGAGGCCGCGGCCATAAGCGAGTCCACCGCCGTCCGCTTTCGGGAACTGGACGAGACCGATATTTCGGCCTACGTCTCCAGCGGAGAACCTATGGACAAGGCCGGAGCCTATGGCATCCAGCAGCTTGGCAGCCTCCTCATCAAGAGCGTGGACGGCGACTATTTCAACGTGGTGGGTCTGCCGGTCTGCGCTTTGGGCCGGATGCTGAAGCGGGAATTTGACATCGACCTACTTTGTAAACGCTGACCCGAGTGAAACGCCCCTTGCCAATATGGGGCCGAAGCGGCGTTTACTTACTGAGCAAAACCGGCGGGAGCTGATAGACTTTGAAAAAAATTACTAAAAAAATGTGGATAGTCCTCATTGTCATCACCGGCGCGGCGCTGGGCATCATGTCAGCCGCCGCCGTGACGAAGGTGGATATTCTAAATTCGGCGGTGGGTTCGGTGATAACCCCGCTTCAAAAGGCGGTGGGTTCGCTGGGCGCGGTGGGCGACTTTGTGGACCGTCTGGCCAACGCCGGAGCGTATAAGGCTGAAAATCAGCAGCTTCGGGAGCAGGTGGCCCGCCTTGAGCAGGAGAGCATAAATATCGAGGCGTACCGAAATGAGAATCAGCGTCTCCGCGCCCTTCTGGACATGAAGGACCTGAGAGAGGGGCCGGAATACACCGGCGCGAACGTGATCTCCTACGACAGCGGCGATTGGTACGAGACTCTCGTCATTGACAAAGGCTCCGCCGCCGGAGTTAAGGTGAACTCTGTTGTGACCGTACCCGAGGGCCTGGTGGGCAGCGTCTTTGAGGTCGGGGTGGACTACGCCAAGGTAAAGGCTATCACCGACGTGGAATCCTCGGTGGGCGCGATCTGCGGCCGCACCAACGATATAGGTCTGGCGGAGGGCAGGAGCGGCCTCACGCCCGAGGGCAAGTGCGCCTTGAATTATCTGGATAAGAACGCCCGCATTATCGAGGGCGACGTCATTGAAACCTCCGGCACCGGCGGCATTTTCCCCAAGGGCTTGACAATAGGCCGCGTTATCTCTATCAGCGAGGCCGCCGACGGTCTTACGCTGGAATGTCAGATAGAGACAGCCGTGGATCCGGGCAGGGTCACGGAGGTTTTGGTGTCCGTACAAAAGTGATTTTTGCGCATAGGAGTGAGTCCCATGGCTAAAAAAATAACGATCCCCGCCCTGCTGTTGGCCGCCTTGCTCCTCCAGTACAGTCTGGTACAGCGGCTTTCGGTGTTTTCCTTCACGGCTAACCTCTGTGTGCTGGCCCTTGTGGGCGTGAGCTATTTTTCCAAGCCCGCCGCGGCCGCCGCTTACGGCGGGGCGTTGGGGCTGCTCATGGACGGCTTGGCGGGCCGGGGCTTCGGCATCCAACTGCTGCTGTGTATGTACCTGGCTGTGGCGGTAAAGATCGTCGCAAGCGAAAAAATCAACAATTCACCCGCCTTTATGGCTCTCTATATGTGGCCGTTCACCTTTTTGTACTACATCGCCTACGGCCTTTTTTCGGCGGCGGTACCCGGCGGCAGCATCCCCGTGGGACGCTGGCTGCTGACGGCGGCGGTGACGGCTACCATAAATATGATAGTCTCCCTGCCCCTGCTCTGGGCGGCGGAAAAACTGACGCGAGGGAGGAGAGGCCGTGTATAAGCGATTTTTTGCGGCGAGAGTGATACTCGCCCTCTGCGCGGCACTGATATTCTGCGGCCTTATCAAGATCCAGCTCGTGGACGGCGCGGATTACCGGGAACGCAGCGACCGGCGCACTACCCGCAGCGTTGTGCTGGAGGCGCCCCGGGGCGAGTTTTACGACCGTTACGGCCGGGACATCGTCACTAACCGCAGCGGATATTCCGTTCAGATCCAGTACAAGCGGGGCCGGAGCGACGAAGAACTGAATAAGCTCATAAGCAACCTGTGCCTGATCTTTAACCACTGGTCTGAGCCTATAAATGCCGAGATGCCTTTGGAGTACCGTTCCGGCGGCTGGGTCTTTGACGCCGACGGAGCTACCGCCGAGGAACGGCTTGCGGCGGAGGAACAGTGGAAGGAGCGGCTGGGTCTTGACCCAAGAACGGACGCTTCGGGGGCCATAACCTTCCTGACAAAGAAATACGGCCTTGAGGGCTATTCCGGTCAGGAGCTGGCCGATATCGCCGCCGTTCGGCTGGATATAGAGGATCGCGGACTTTCCTCCGGCGCGCCCTACTCCTTTGGAACGGACGTTAGCATTGACGTTATAACCGCCATAAAGGAGCAGTCCGCCAGCTTTAGCGGGGTCAGCGTGGTGGTTCAGCCCGTGCGGGATTACGCCGCGCCGGGCATCGCCACTCATGTGCTTGGCCGCATAGGCAATATCAGCCGGGAGGAATACGAGGAGAAGAAGGACGAGGGCTATACCATAAATTCCATGGTCGGCAAGCAGGGCCTGGAGCAGTACCTGGAGTCCTACCTTCGAGGCACTAACGGACGCAGCGCGGTGGATCAGACCGCTGGCGGCGGCAGCATAGGCTCATCGGTGGAGTCACCGGCGGTAAATGGGCGCAATGTGACTCTCACCATTGACCTGGAACTGCAAAAAACCTGCGAGGAGGCCCTTCGCGATACCATAACGTCTATCGCTGAAAACGCGGGCAGCGACGAGGGCGGCGCCTCCTGCGACGCTGGAGCGGCGGTGGTTCTGGATGTGAACAATGGGGACGTACTGGCTATGGCGTCCTATCCCACGTATGACATAAAGGACTTCAACAGCTCCTACTCCTATCTGCTTGAGGATCCCGCGCGGCCCCTGATCAACCGGGCGATCATGGGAACATATACTCCAGGCTCCACCTTTAAGCCCTGCACGGCCTTCGCGGCCCTGCAAAAGGGAGCGATAACCGTGGACGAGGAGATAGTTGACACAGGAAAGTACACCTACTACAAGGATTACCAGCCCGGCTGCTGGCTCTATAACCAGAGTGGCGACACCCATGGCAGCGAAAACGTCAGCGAGGCCATAAGGGACTCCTGCAACGTGTTCTTTTACGAGACGGGCCGCCGACTGGGCATCGACTCTCTGGCGGAATACGCCCGCAAGTTCGGTTTTGGCAGCAAGACCGGCATCGAGCTTGAGTCCGAGGAGAGTAGCGGCAGTATTTCCAGCCCCCAAAACCGGGAAAAGCGGGGCGGCGTCTGGCAGCCCGGAGATGTGCTGCAGGCGGCCATCGGTCAGTGCGACACTCTTGTGACCCCGATACAGCTTGCCTCCTACACGGCGGCCATTGCCAACGGCGGCATACGTTACAAGACGCATCTGGTCAAAAGCATCCAGGGCAGCGACACTCAGGAGGAGATAGTTACCCGAAAGGAGGAGCTGTCCCGGATTGAAATGTCGCCCGAGGCGTATAAGGCTGTGACCGAGGGAATGAGGATGGTAGTCACCAGCGGAACCGCCAGCGCGGCCTTCGAGGGCTGTAAGGTGGCGGTTGCGGCCAAGACGGGCAGCGCCCAAATAACCGATACCCTCACCAACGGCGTATATATCGCCTACGCTCCCTATGACAATCCGCAGATAGCGGTGGCCTGCGTGCTGGAGAAGGCTGGCGGCGGCAGCGCCGTGGCCCCGGTGGTGAGGGCGATCATTGACAAGTATTTCAGCGACGAACAGGAAACGGAAAGTTACAGACCCAATACCCTGCTCCCATAGGGAGGCGGAGGTAACTGAGGATGGGATTATATACGGCGGGCGAGGAGAGGCCCGCGGAGGTGAGGATATGGGATCGGTAATAGTTGTGACCAGCGGCAAGGGCGGCGTAGGCAAAACCACCGCCACAGCCAACCTTGGGGCCGCGTTGGCGATGAAGGGGAAAAATGTGCTTCTCATCGACGGGGACACAGGGCTGAGGAATCTGGATATAGCCATGGGCATGGAGAGCGGCATCGTCTACGACCTTGTGGACGTGGTGCGGGAGGAGTGCGACTGCAAAAAGGCCCTTCTTCGCCACCGCACAATAGAGGGATTGAGCTTGCTGCCCACCTCCCAAACCAGAGAAAAGACCGCCGTTACCAAGACCCAGATGAGAACGCTGCTGCGCCGGATAAAACCGGATTTCGACTACATCCTCATCGACTGCCCCGCCGGCATAGAGCAGGGCTTTGAAAACGCCGTTGCCGGCGCGGACGAAGCCATTATCGTCACCGTTCCCGAGCTGAGCTGCATCAGGGACGCGGATCGCGTGATTGCGCTGCTAGAAAAGCGTGAGCTTACAAAAATGCGGCTCATCATCAACCGTCTGCGCCCCAAGCTTATACGCAAGGGCCTTATGCCCGGGGTCGAGGACGTGCTCGGCTATCTGTCCATAGATCTGTTGGGCGCGGTTCCCGAGGACGAGAGGATAATCGTCGCGGCCAATTCTATCGAGCTGGCGGCCAACGACTCTCAGAGCCAGGCGGGCCAGGCTTACCGCAACATGGCCGCCAGACTGCTGGGCGAGGAAGTCCCGCTTATAAATTTCAGAGAGAGAAAATATATATTCCAGCGGCTGTTTGAAAGAGCTTGAACCGCCGCGAACCCCGCGGGGGAAGCCCTTCGGGCCGTCCCCGCGCACATACATCATTACGCCGGACATAATTTCAGGAGGAAAAATTTATGAATATAGCGCTCATCGCACACGACCAAAAAAAGGAACTGATGGTTCAGTTTTGCATCGCGTACAAAGGAATCCTTGAAAAACACAGCCTCTGCGCCACCGGCACTACCGGAGGACTTGTGACCGAGGCCACCGGCCTTAAAGTTCACCGGTTCCTTTCCGGCCCCCAGGGCGGCGACCAACAGATAGGGGCGAGGATAGCCTATGACGAAATCGACCTGGTGCTGTTCTTCCGGGATCCGCTGACCGCCCAGCCCCACGAGCCGGATGTCAACGCGCTGTTCCGCCTGTGTGACGTACACAATATCCCCCTGGCCACCAACTCCGCTACCGCCGAAGTGCTGGTGCGGGGACTGGAGCGCGGCGACCTGGCCTGGCGCGATATAGTCAACCCCAAAAACAAGAAATAATCCCGCAAAAAAGGTGAGATCATGGACAACATTCTTAAACAGCTCTGCGCCGAGCTGGACGTCCGGCCGGATTACGGCGAAAATATCGTAAAGCTGCTGGACGAGGGTAACACCATCCCCTTCATTGCCCGCTACCGCAAGGAGCAGCACGGGGAAATGGACGACCAGCGGCTGAGAGAATTTGCCGAGCGGCTGGAGGCCCTGCGGAATCTTCAAGCCCGGCGGGAGGAGGTCGTCAGGCTCATTGACGAGCAGGGCAAGCTGACCGACGGGATAACGGCGGCCGTTAACGCCGCAAGGACCCTCACCGAGCTGGACGATATTTACCGCCCCTACCGGCCCAAGCGCCGGACTCGGGCTTCCGTGGCCCGGGAGCGGGGACTCGCCCCTCTGGCGGAGCTGATACTGGCCCAGGAATCCAAGGGCGACATCTTCGCCGAGGCGGAAAAGTATGTTGACCCCGAGAAGGGGGTTGACAGTCCCCAGGCCGCTATCGACGGCGCGAAAGACATCATCGCGGAGGACGTCAGCGACAATGCCGACTTCCGCAAGGAGATTCGACGGCTGACCTACTCCGCCGGACGGCTGGTCAGCCGAACCGGCAAGGAGGAGAATCCCACCTACGCCATGTACGCCGAATTCAGCGAGCCGGTGAACCGGGCCGCCGATCACCGCGTAATGGCCCTCAACCGGGGCGAGAAGGAAAACGCCCTGACCGTTAAGATAGATATGGATGAGGAGCCGGTTTACGGCTACCTCCGCCGTCAGTTGGTTAAGGGGACCGGCCCCTTGACGGATCTGGTGATCGAGAGTTATGAGGACAGCTATAAGCGTCTCATCGCTCCCTCCATAGAAAATGAGATTCGCGCCCTCCTCACAGAGAGGGCCGAGAAAGGGGCCATTTCTCTGTTTGGCCTAAACCTGAAAAACCTGCTCCTTACGCCGCCGGTCAAGGGCCATGTGGTGCTGGGGGTTGATCCCGGCTACCGCACCGGCTGTAAGCTGGCCGTGGTGGACAGCACCGGGCGGGTGCTGGAAACGGGGGTGGGATACTTCACTCTGGAACACCACGACAAGGCCAAGGCCAAGGTTCAGCTCAAGCGGCTGATAGAAAAGCATCAAGTGACCCTTGTATCCATTGGCAACGGTACCGCCACCGGCGAAAGCGAGGAGTTTGTGGCGCAGGTCATTTCCGAACTTCCCCGCAAGGTTCAATACATGGTGGTCAGCGAGGCGGGAGCCTCGGTGTACAGCGCCAGCAAGCTGGCGGCGGAGGAGTTTCCGGATTACGACGTTTCCCTTAGGAGCGCGGTCTCCATTGCCCGCCGGCTTCAGGACCCTTTAGCCGAGCTGGTGAAGATCGACCCAAAGTCCATCGGTGTGGGACAGTACCAGCACGACTGCAACCAAAAGCAGCTCAGCGCCGCTTTGGGGGCGGTGGTGGAGGACTGCGTGAACAGCGTGGGCGTAGACCTCAATACGGCTTCGGCCTCGCTGTTAGGCTATGTGTCCGGTATCAGCTCCGCCGTGGCGAAAAATATAGTGGATTACAGGGAGACAAACGGCAGCTTCTCTGGCCGCAGGGAGCTTTTGAAGGTGTCTAAGCTGGGTAGCAAGGCCTTCGTCCAGTGCGCGGGCTTTATGCGAATCAGCGGCGGCAAGGAGTTTTTGGACAACACCTCCGTCCATCCCGAAAGCTATGACGCCGCGCGGGCCTTGATCGACCGCTGCGGCTATACCGAGGACGAAAAGAGGAGCGGAGCCTTTGGCGACATTGCCCGGCGGGCGGCTGATCTTGACCGTTCGCGGCTCTGCGAAAGCCTGGGCATAGGTCTGCCGACCTTGAACGACATCATTTCCGCTCTGCAAAAGCCGGGCCGCGACCCCCGCGACGAGCTGCCGGGTCCTCTGCTGCGCAGCGGCTGCCTCTCGTTGGAGGAATTGAAGGAGGGAATGGTCATGGACGGCACGGTTCGCAATGTCATTGATTTCGGGGCTTTTGTGGATATCGGCGTCCATCAGGACGGACTGGTCCACATATCCCAAATTGCTAACCGCTATATCCGCCACCCAACCGAGGTACTCAGCGTGGGCGACGTAGTCAAGGTGAAGGTTTTGTCGGTCGATCCCAAAACTAAGCGCATATCCCTGACCATGAAGGACGTAAAGTGAAAAATCAGATTTACGTGAAATAAGGTTTATTAAAGGAGTTCGTGACATGAAAAACAAGCTCAAAGTATTTTTCCTCATCGCTGGAGTTATAACCCTGTGTACCGCTTTGGTCTGCCTCATTCTCCGCCGCAGCGAGGCGGAGGACGATCCGATGTTTATTTAGACCGCAAAGGCTCGCTTATCCACTTTTCAGAGGGGGGATTCCCCCCTTCGGAAAAACGAGAGCGGAACCCAAGTTTTCGCTCATTATATACGGCTGCTTAAAGAAAGGTGACTCAAATGAATAACCGCAAAAAGCTACTGCTGCTTCTGGCAATCCTGGGGATCATGCTGTTGACGGCCTGCGGCCGCAGCGACCTGACCCTCACCGTCAACAGTGACGGCAGCTTTCACGCCAGTATCAGCTACGGAATAACCAAGGCTCTTGTTGCAAATGACGAGGCTATGAGCGATGTAAAGTCGCTTATTACCGATTCTCTTGACCAAAACGACATTCCCTATACCGAAGCTGAGGATGAGGAAAGAGTTACGATAACCGTGGAGCGGGACTTTGCCGATCTGTCGCAGCTCACCTCCCAGGAGGCTTGGAAGGGCATAAGCTTTGTGCCACTGTTCACGGCTGGAAACGATGGCAGCGGCATATGGACCCGTATCGAGGAGGGGAGACTCAAATTCAGCGGCACTCTCAACGCCCAGACCTTTAACACTCAGGGTATAATCGGCGATATGGAGGACACCTCCGGCTTTGGCGGCCGCGTCCGCATCATATTGCCTCAGGAAGCCGAAGCCTTTTCCGGCGGGCAGATAGACGGTAACAGCTATATTTGGAGCGGAACGGGCGAGGATTCGTTGACGATGGATCTGGTGAGCGCGCCGATGTATGAGGACGACGGCCCTGACGGCGAAGCCGCCAAGACCGGCGAACAGGCCGAACGCAAAACCACTCTCAGGGACGGGATCATCACCCTCCTTGTTGTGCTGGCGTTATTGGCCATTGTCGCGGGCGTGGTGATTGCGGCGAGAAAGAAGAACAGGCAATAGCGTTAATAGGGTCTGTAAAAAAATACGCGCAGATCGTCCAAGGGCTGGAAGTCTTTAATTAAGGCAAATTATAGCATTATGTAAGTCAACAAAAATAAAATAATATATTAATGTAGAAAATTCGCCCTTACGAGCGAATTTTCTCATTTTATGCCCTTGGACTACAAACGAAAATCACCGCTCGTCAGCGTCGGAGCAAAGCCTGTCTTTGCTCCGACATTTCCTGCGGAAAAGTCGTCGCGCGAAGGCTGGCCCCTCCTTTTTCGCAAAAGGTCACGTTCGCGTTGCCTGCTTCGGGCCTAAAGCGGCCCTCGCCGCGGCTTTGGCTCACTAACAACCTTTTGCGAGACGGACGGGCAGCGTAACCCCCCACAAACAACTTTGTTGTTTGTGGGGAAAAGGAGGAACAGCGGCGCGAGGCCCTTGTTCCGATTTTGAAAAAATCGGAACAAGCGATGCAACGCTTGTTCCCGTGCCTCCAAGGTACATAGCGAGTTATTTACAGCCCCAATGGACCGCTTTAGGTTTTTTGCCTTGATCTCATTCGCCTTGATCTTGCGGTCTATATATCTTTCAATATTTCCTTGCGCTTTTCCTCGTACTCGCTCTGGGATATGGAGCCGGATTGCAAGAGCCGTTTGGCGGCCTCCAGCCTCTCCTCGGGGGTTTCCGGATCGCTCTCGGTAGCCTCCACGTCGATTATGTACTCGTGGGAGGCCACTCCCCGGTCGGTAAAGACGTTGAGGGCGTTGACAACGGTTATCGCGGCGGCGGCTATCGTCCACAAAAAGCCGAATGGCCCAAAGTAAGGCACCACCACAAATATGCCCAGAGCGCAGAAAATTATACCAAACGCCATGCCTAACGCCGACTGAACCCTGCCGGGCCTTACGCGCACCTTTTTCATGACTGTTCCTCCTTTCCCGAACGGGCAGTTATAACTCTACGATGGCTTCGATCTCGATAAGCACGTCCTTGGGCAGACGCGCCACCTCCACACAGGAGCGGGCGGGGTATGGCTCGGTGAAAAACTGGGCGTAAACCTCGTTTATAGCGGCAAAATCCTCCATGTTTTTAATGAAAACCACGGTTTTAACGGTTTTGCTCACATCGCAGCCAGCGGCTTTGATGAGATTAGTCACGTTGGTCAGGGCCTGCCGGGCCTGGGCCACCGGCCCCTCGGGTATAACGCCGGTGGACGGGTCAACGGGTATCTGACCGCTGGTGTACAGAAAGCCGCCCGCCTTGACGGCCTGGGAGTAGGGGCCGATGGCTCCGGGGGCTTTGTTGGTTGAGATTCTTTCCATATCAAACATCCTTTCAAATATTATCATCTTAAAATGCGAATTATCCTGCTTGTGAACCGGGTGGATTTTTTTGGTATCTTATCCACAAAATAAAACACAACGAAGGTCAGAACCAGGGCGGCCACGGCCGAAATGTCGGCAACGAGCGTGTCCGTGGTCAGATGATTCGCCAGCAAATATGCGGCCACCGCTACCACGATGGGCAAAATATAGCCCACAAAGGCCAGCAGCACATACGCGCCGGGGTTCATTTCGACCTTCACCATATCGCCAACCTTGGCGTCGAGGCCGTTCACGGCCTTGAGGGTGGAGGAGGTGGGCTTGCACCCTCCCGCGCAGCTGCTGCAATTTTCGCCGCAGGCCGACGCCCGGCGTACCCTGACCAGGGCGTGCTTGCCCTGAAGCTCCACTACCTGTCCTATCTGATCCATAGTGTCCTCCTTATTGCTCAAGCATTTCCCTGGCGTTTTCCAGGGCGGCGGGAGTTATGTTGTCGCCCACCATTATCCGCGCCAGCTCCCTGACCCGTTCCTCGCCCTCTATGGCCCTGACAGTGGTTTTCATACCGGCGTCAAGGGCGGCCTTTTCAATGAGCAGGTGATGGGCCGCAAAACCGGCTATCGTGGGCAGGTGGGTTATGCAGATTACCTGATGGTTTTTGGCCAGATCGCGAAGCTTTTGCCCGATTTTTCCGGCGGCGCGGCCACTGACGCCGGAATCCACCTCGTCAAAGATCAGGACGGGAACATTGTCCACCTCCGAGAACACGGTTTTCATCGCCAGCATTATGCGGCTGAGTTCGCCGCCGCTGGCAATCTTGCTGAGGGGCTTAGGCTCCTCGGCGGGATTGGTGGATATCAGCAGCTCGACCCGTTCGGCGCCCTTTTCCCAAAGGGGACAGGGGGTCAGACGGGGTACGACCCGGGTCTTGGGCATATCCAGAAAGGTCAGTTCGTCCCCTATCTTTCGGCACAGCTCCTCCGCAGCGGCCCTGCGCAGCCCCGACAGCTCCTTGGCGGCGGCTTCGGCCTCCCGCCCGAGCTTTTTTACATTGGCCTCCATTTCGGCCCCGTGTTCCTCGGCGTAGGTCAGGCTGTCCAGCTCCTCCCGGGCTTTTTTCAGAAAGCCCAGTATCGCCGGAATGTCCGCCCCGTACTTGCGTTCGAGCCGGTATATCACGCTGATGCGCTCCTCCGTCTCTGTGAGTTCCTCCGGGTCGAAATCCAGCCCGTAGACGTAGGAACCCAGATCCCGGCGCAGCTCCTCCAGCTCGTAATATACTCCTCGCAGCCGTTCCTCGGAATCGGCCATAGAGGGGTCGATGGCGCTGATGCTCTCCAGCGCGGAGAGGGCGTCGCTGACGCTGTCATAGCCTTCGTCTATGCTGTCCTTGGCGGAATTGGCGTTTTCAGTAAGCTCAGCTGCGTTGGAAAGCAGCTTTTGACGGGCGGTAAGTTCTTCTTCCTCGCCCTCTTTCAGCTCCGCGTCCTCGATTTCCCGAATCTGGAAGGAGAGAAAGTCTATGCGCGTCTCCCGCTGGGCCGAATTGGCCCTGGCCTCCTCCAGCTCCCGCTCGGCCGCCTTCCACCGGCGGAACTTATCCGAGTAGTCCTCCAGGGCGGCGGCGTACTTGCCGTATCCGTCGATAAAGGCGATGTGGGCGCCGGGACTCAGCAGGGCCGTGCCGTCGTGCTGACCGTGGATGGCCACCAGGCGGCTGCCGATCTCCTTTAGGACGCTCAGAGTTATGGGTTCAGCTCCGCAGCGGCAGGTGTTGCGTCCGTCCCGGTGGAGCTTGCGGCTGAGAATAACGGTCCCGTCCTCCTCTGGTTCAAGCTCCAGCTCCCGAAGAAAGGGAGCCAGCTCGGGACTGTGGAACACCGCCCGAACAGAGGCGTAATCCGCTCCCGCCCGTATTAGCTCCCGCTGGCCCCGGCCGCCCAGAACCAGGTCTATGGAGTCGATGAGCAGGGACTTTCCCGCGCCGGTCTCGCCGGTCAAAACGTTGAAGCCCTCTCCCAGCTCCACCTGAGCCTTTTCGATAACGGCAATATTTTCTATTTTAAGCAAAGTGAGCATTGTATCACCTTCGTTCTTGTTGGGGGCCGGGCAATAAGGTCAGTCCGGTACTGGATATTATATGCCTTTGTCAGGGCGTGAATGTTATTTTGCCGCCGCAAAAGCGATATTTCATAAGGGCGGCGGCCCGTTTTTATTCTTCGGTCATGCTCCTCAGCTTATACACCAGCCGACGGGCGCTTTCCTCGCTGCGCACAACCATGATTATGGTGTCGTCACCGGCGATGGTACCCACCACCTCGGGCAGTTCCATGGCGTCCAGGGCCGCTGCCGCGGCCTGGGCCATACCACTGAGGGTCTTGATAACTATATTGTTAACGGCGTATTCAATGGATACGACGCTTTTTTCAAAGATAATGTTGAAGCGTTCATTCATATCGGCGTCGCTGTTTATCCCGCTCTGGGCATAGACATATCGGCCGCTCTCGTTGAGCCGTTTGACTATGCGCAGCTCCTTGATGTCGCGGGACACAGTGGCCTGGGTAACGTCATAGCCGATATTGCGCAGAGCGTCCGTCAGCTCCTGCTGAGTCTCGATGCTGCCCTCGCCAATAAGCTTTAGTATGGCGTTTTGCCTCTTGATTCGCATAATGACCTCCTATATGTTGCTCGAAAGCGTTTTGCGTGCTAATTCGTAAAAGTCGCTGCCCGGAGCTACCGCCAGCCGGGTGAGATAGGGGCTTTTGCGCACCTCCACCCACTCGCCCTCCCGGATTACGCCGATATTCCGACCGTCAACGGAGACCACCGCGTCGTCCTTAGTTTCCAGCGTCAGTATCCGGTCTGTCGGCAGAACCATGGGCCGGGCGGTCAAGTCGTGAGGACAGATGGGGGAGAGGATGAATAGATCCATGTCCGGAGCGGCGATGGGGCCGCCAGCGGAAAGAGAGTAGGCGGTGGAACCGGTGGGAGTGGCGATCACCAGTCCGTCGGCCCGAACCCCCGTGAGCAGCCGTCCGTCCATGTGCGCCCTGATGCGGTGGAGCCGTCCGGCGCCCCTGGAGAGAACCACGTCGTTGAGCGCGTGAACCTGCGGCTCCGGCCCGCCCGGGCGAACGATGCGGCAGGCGAGCATGGTGCGCTCTCGGTATTCCACGTCCGACAAGATGAACTCCGCCGCCGCGTCGATAGGGGCCGCCTCTACCGTGGCTAAAAAGCCCAGCCGACCCAGGTTTATGCCAATCAGCACATTGCCGTAAGGCGCGCAGCGTCCGGCGGTGCGGATAATGGTGCCGTCGCCGCCCAGCGTTACCACCGTCGGGCAGAGGGAGAACAGCTCCTCGTCCGCCATGGCGGCGATTGGTAAAAGACCTTCGCCTTCGGCGCTGGAATACAACAACGCCCGCCCCTGTAAGGCCTGTATCAGGCTCAGAGCGGCTTCGCGGGCGTTCTCCTTTTCAAAGTTCACCACCAAGGCGATGTTTTTCACGGCGGAACCTCCTCGGGATATTCTTG
>CANQKL010000014.1 GCA_947624455.1 uncultured Clostridia bacterium | reverse complement strand
CGGCTATGGTTACGGCTATTCCTACGACTACCGCTATGAAGACAAGTCCGACGACAAGGCCAATGACAAGGCCGGGAAAGACGCTAAAAAATAGCTGGAAAAACAAACATGAGGGGAACCCGAAAGGGTTCCCCTTGAACGTTTTTACTCAGCTCCTATTGGCTCTGACCCACACGGTCATTTCCCTTGTGTCCTCGCGGTTGCCCCAAAAGGCGTAGGGTATGGCGGTCAGCTCAGTTTCATCTTCAGCGGCGGAAATCGGCCGGTAAAGGGCGTTCTCGGCCCAGTTAGGGCGGCGGTAAGCCTTACCTTTTATGTTGACCGCTCCCTCAAAAAGCGTGCTGTCGGCATAGGCGGCGAAGCTCTCCGGCTCGCCTAAGCGCAGAGCGCTGAGGCAGTCGCCGTTGTCGGCGGACTCCAGACAATAGACCAAAGGCCCGCGCATGATAGCGGCCATGCCGTTATCCTCCCGAGCGAGAGGATTGGCCTCCATAAGCTCCACGGGCATTGGCAGCGTCAGGCATATGCTGTCATCGTCCTTCCACTTGCGGTTTATGTAGGCGTAGCCCTTTTTCAGCACGGGTGAGACGCTGAGGCCGTTGACTTTAAGTTCAAAGCTTCTGGCCCAAGAGGGGATCCTGACGGCAAAGGCGTAGTCCCCGGCGCTGAGCCGGAAGGAAATTTTTCCGTCCCAAGGATAATTGCCGCTCTGCTCGACGCGCACGCGCCCAAAGGGCATATCTATTTCCGCTTCGCCGCCTATGAACAGGTGGGCGTAAATCGTGTCGGGAGAAGACGAGTAAATATATCCCCCCAAGGACGTTATCATTCTCGCGAGATTGGGCGGACAGCAGGCGCAGCCAAACCAGCCGGGCCTTTTACTGCGAATGTGGCGGCAGGGGCCGGCCTTTTGTGTGGCTTCTTCCCACATTTCCAGAGGGTTGGTGTAGAAGAAATGCCGCCCGTCAAGGGACATTCCGCAGATAGTTCCGTTATAAAGGAGCCGCTCCATAATGTCGGAATATTTACTGTCCACATCCATGCGGAGCATCTGTCTGGCAAAGAACACCATGGCTATCGCCGCGCAAGTCTCGTTATAAACGGTGTCGTTGGGCAAATGGTAGTTGAAGCTGAAAGCCTCGCCATGGACTTGAGCGCCCACGCCGCCGGTTATGTACATCTGCTTTTGAGTGATGTTGTCCCAAAGGTTTTCGGCGGCCTTTTTCAGCCCTTCGTCCCCGGTTTCGGCAGCCAGCGCCGCCACGCCGGTGTATAAGTAGCCCGCCCGCACGGCGTGTCCCGTGGCTTCGGTCTGTTCCCGTATGGGCTTGTGGGACTGGTTATAGTGTTTGTCAACCCGATCCTGATGACCGTTCCAGTGATTCACATAGCCCCGGGCTTTAAGTTCCTCCTCAAAGAAATTGGGCTCGGTACCCCGGGCGTCTATCATGTATTGGCAGAGGTTGAGGTAGCGCTTCTCCCCGGTTACGCCGTAAAGCCGCATCAGAGCCAGCTCCAGCTCCGGATGGCCGGGATAGCCGTGGAGTTTGCCTTCCTCGGGGCCGATTTTGGAGTCAATGAGGTCGATGAAACGGCGGACAATGTTAAGCAGCTTGTCTTTGCCGGTGGCCTCGTAGTAGGCGACTCCCGCCTCGGTCATGTGACCGGCGCAGTAAAGCTCATGACAGTCCAAAAGGTTGGTGAATTTTTTGTCCGGCTGCTGTATCTGAAAATAGGTCATCAGGTATCCGTCCTCGTCCTGCGCCTTTTCCATCAGATCTATGACCCCGTCGGCGGTGGCCTCCAGCTCCTTGTCGGGGGCGATGGTCAGCCTGTAAGCCACGGCCTCCAGCCACTTGTACACATCGCTGTCCTGAAACACATATCCGTTGAACTCGCCCTCCTCAAGGCCGGCGGCAATACGGAAGTTGGCTATGGCGTGGCTAGGCTCCGTGTCGGGTACCAGGTCGTTTATGGCCTGCCACTGGTATGGAATTATTTTGTCCTTTGCGATGTCGGTGTAACGACTCCAGAAGCCGTCCGTTATTTTTACGTTTTTGAGAGGGGCAAACTCATTTGTAGCGATTTTCATACTGCTTCTCCTTGTAGAAAAATTTCTGCGCATAACAGCCTTGACGCCTGCAAAGCATTTTTAACGAATAAGCCGTCGCGGAGTTCGATCGTTCCGCGCTTGAGCCTTAGCTTCAATGGACGCGGCCATACCGGACAAATCGAGGGAAAAGCCTGGCGGCGCGTAAAATCACGGTACATTGGAGCCTTTGGTTTAGTATATCATAAAACTCTGGGATTGGCAAGGGGGAAACATAAAAAATTCCATCCTATCATAGGCTGTAACGAGGTGAGCCTATGCGGCGTTTTGTATTTTTTGCCCTCGCGGCGCTTATAATTATTTTTTCGGTGATCGTTGACGGGGCGACGCCCCAGAAAAAGGTAGCTTATATAACCATCGACGACGGGCCGACCCTTAACACGCCAAACATAATTGAAACACTGAAGCGGCACAAGGCCGGGGCGGCCTTTTTTGTGCTGAAGGACAGGATAGAGACTTATCCCGACTATATTAAAATGATGGAGACTAACGGCTTCACCATCGGCCTCCACGGAGTCAGCCACAATGGGGATATTTACGCTACTCCCACCAGCCCGCTGAACGAAATGAACGAGACTAACGAGGCCCTTTATAAGCTTTTGGGCCGTCGGAGCCGGGTGGTGCGCACTCCTTATGGCAGCAAGCCCAACTTAACCGACAAGCAGCGGCAGCTTTTGGAAACGGCGGGGTATAAAATTTTTGACTGGAACGTGGATCCACGGGATTCCATTGGCGCGGTAGTGGATCGGACGGCGGTGCTGCGTAACCTTCGCGCCGGTCTTGAGGCCGCGGGCCCTAAGGCGGTGATCCTGCTCCATGACCGCAAGAGTACATCCATGGCTTTAGACGAGATACTCTCCCTTGTGGAGGCCGCGGGGTATGAGTTAGGAACGCTGGATGAAAATACGGAATTTTGATGCAATCAAATACGAAAATCAAAATGAGTGGCGATGCTAAGAAACCTTTGGCGAAAAAGAACATTATAAAGAACGCATAAAACGGTGTTTGATTCCGCAAGCCCGAAATAGGGCTTGCTTTTTTGTGGGGAATGTGGTATAATATCTTCGTAGATTTGCTTCGCAAATCCAAAAAGCTGCGCTTTTTCCCAATCCTTCGGATTGGACTCGATATTGACGGCCTCGCAAAAATCCCCTTGCAAGCAAGGATTTTTGCTCGTGGCAGAATCCTGCTTAAAGACAAATGAAGTGAAGAAGTGACAATAATGCGGACGGAAAACGTTGAAATTACAGTGCTTTGTCTGATCCATAAGGACGGGAAATATTTATTACAGAACAGAACAAAAAAGGATTGGCGCGGCTACGCTCTCCCCGGCGGTCATGTCGAGGCCGGAGAGTCCATAGTTGACGCCGTTATAAGGGAGATGAAGGAGGAAACAGGCCTGACAGTCAAGGCTCCGCGCTTGTGCGGGGTCAAGCAATTTCCCATAGACGGGGGAAGATACCTGGTCTTTCTTTTTGAATCGAGCCACTTTGAGGGCGAGATCAAAAGCTCCGATGAAGGAAATATGTACTGGATAGACAAAAACGAGCTGAAATCGGTCAGTCTGGTGAAGGATTTTGAGGACCTGATTGACGTTATGCTAAGCGACAGCTTGACAGAGTTCCAATATGTCGTTGACGGAGGAAAGTGGAGAGTCGTAAAAAAATAAGTCTTTTTCTTTTCTCAAGAGCAATTTTGGCCTGACAGGACGATTTTGCTGCATATATAGTCGGGAATTAGCGTATTCATTACTACAATGGGAGAAATTTTATGTTCACACTTCAAACAACTCAGGGCCGCGCCCGAAGGGGGGCCTTTGAAACTGTCCACGGCGTCGTACAGACTCCGGTGTTCATGAATGTGGGTACCTCGGCCGCCATAAAGGGGGCCGTGTCCACAATGGACCTGAAAGAGGTGGGCTGTCAGGTGGAGCTTTCCAATACCTACCACCTCCATGTCCGCCCTGGCGACGACCTGATACGGGACATGGGGGGCCTCCACAAATTCATGAACTGGGATCGCCCTATCCTCACTGACAGCGGCGGCTTTCAGGTATTCTCGCTGGCCTCGCTGCGCAAGATCACCGAGGAGGGAGTCAGTTTTCAGAGCCATGTGGACGGAAAGCGCATCTTCATGGGCCCGGAGGAGAGTATGCGGATACAGTCAAATCTGGCGTCAACCATTGCCATGGCCTTTGACGAGTGTATCGAGAACCCCGCTCCGTACGACTATGTGAAAAAAAGCTGCGACCGCACCTACCGCTGGCTGGAACGGTGTAAGGCGGAGCTGGAACGTCTCAATTCCCTGCCGGAAACTATCAATAAAAAACAGATGCTTTTCGGCATAAATCAGGGGAGTACCTACGAGGATCTGCGCGTCGAGCATATGGATAAGATAGCCGCTCTTGATCTGGACGGCTACGCTATCGGCGGCTTGGCGGTGGGGGAGAGCGCCGAGGAGATGTACCACATAATAGACGTTGTGGAGCCTCATATGCCCCAAAATAAGCCTCGGTACCTGATGGGCGTGGGAACGCCTCAAAACATTCTTGAGGCCGTGGAGAGGGGAATAGACTTTTTCGACTGCGTAATCACCAGCCGAAATGCCCGTCACGCCAATTTGTTCACCGACGTCGGGGTGCTGAACCTCAACAACAACAAATTTGCCCGGGACGGGCGGCCCCTTCAGGAGGGCTGCCAATGTCCGGCCTGTCAACATTACAGCCGGTCATACATCCGCCACCTGATAAAGTCAAAGGAAATGCTTGGAATGAGGCTTTGCGTCCTGCATAACCTGTACTTCTACAACGACCTTATGGCTAAGATACGCTCCGCTATCGAGAGCGGCGACTTCGCCCGCATGAAGGCGGAAATGCTGCCAAAGCTGAATCAGAGGGTTTGAGCCATGCTGCGGTTTGAAATCACGAAAAACGACAGCGGACTCAGGGTAGAGCGGTTCCTGCTCAAGGCCACTTCCGCTCCGGCGTCGCTGATCTACAAGGCGCTGCGTAAAAAGGATGTTAAAATTAACGGAAGGTGGGTAAAAGAGGGCTATGTCCTCAGCGAGGGCGAGGAGCTGACGGTCTATATCAGCGGAGAGCTGGCCGCCCGTTCCGAGACTGTTGACCCCGGATTGATGCCCGACGTGGTCTATGAGGACGAAAATATCGCGGTGATGAACAAGACCCCCGGCTTGAAATCCCAGCCTGACAGAGCGGGCGAGGACGCTCTCAGCAGCCGGTTCAAGGCCTATATGATGAGCCGCGGGGAGTACGACCCGGCGGCGGAAAAAGCCTTTGCTCCGGCCCTGTGCAATCGGCTGGACAGGAATACCGGCGGCCTTGTGATAGGGGCAAAAAACGCCGCCGCCCTCCGGGAAATGAACCGGGCCGTCAAGGAGCGGCGGGTGCGCAAGTTTTACCGCTGCGTCACCGAGGGAGTGCCGGAAGAAAGCTCGGCCACGCTGACCTCCACCATACGTAAGGACGAAAAAGCCAACAAAAGCGTCGTGGGGCAGGGGGGCAAGACTGTTTCCCTGACCTACCGTGTAACGGATGTTCAGGACGGCCGGGCCAGGCTCGAGGTGGAGCTTCACACCGGACGCAGCCATCAAATACGGGCGCAGTTAGCGGCAATAGGCTGTCCCATAGCGGGGGACGCCAAATATGGGGCCTCCACTGGCGGAGGCCAGCAGCTCACGGCCTTTCGGCTGGAGTTTCACATTACCGACGGAATTTTAGCTTATCTCAACGGCAAAGTCATTGAAATTTAATAGGAGGGATTACTATGCCTTATATCAACGGATATTACCTGCCATACTGGATACTGTTCTTTATGATCTACTGTTTTCTGGGCTGGTGCATCGAGAGCGCCATTGTTTCTCTGGATACAAAAAAGCTCACGAACAGGGGCTTCTTACGGGGGCCGCTGCTGCCGATCTACGGCTTCGGCGCTCTGACCATAATATTCTGTACCATGCCGGTAAGGGACAATCTGGTTTTGTGCTACATAGTGGGCGTTATAGCCTGTACCGCGCTGGAATATGTGTGCGCGGTGATAATGGAGGGCATATTCAAGACCCGGTACTGGGATTATACCGGACATTTTATGAACTTTCAGGGCCGCATATGCCTGGTAAGCTCCTTGTTCTGGGGAGTGCTGACGTTGCTGGTCGTTCACGTTATCCATGAGCCGATCTCCGGCGTCGTCACCAGGATAGGACTCGTTCCCGCAACGGTCATAGCGGTGGTTTTCCTTGTGGCGCTCGACGTCGATCTGTACATTTCCGCCCGTGCCGCCTTTGACCTGAATAAGGCAGCGGCAAAGCTGGAGGAGCTGGAGGTTCAGGTCGAGCTGGCGAAAATGGAGCTGCGGGACGCTGTGGAGGAGAAGGCCCGCGAACTGGAGAGCCGCATCAACGACCTTGTTAAGAGCCGTGAGGAGCAGGTCAGCCGGGTAAAGTTTGGCGCCAGGAATCTTATTCGCAGCAATCCCACCGCCGTTCACAAGCGGTTTGAGAAGGGATATAAGGAACTGAGGGAATTGCTTAAGAAATAAATGGCCCGCCCTGTAAATTGAGAGAACGCATAACAAATAAAAACTCTTGGGATCAAGCTTTTCGGCTTGTTCTCAAGAGTTTTTTGATTTTTCCCGCGCCGTCTGGCCGCGGCTCCTGATTTTTTATTGGATGTCTACCTTATTGTCGGAGGTCGTCCTTACGTTTGTGACCCCTCCGGCGCAGGTGGACGCGCTCTGAACCGCAAACTTCACAGTTACCTTTTCCTTGCCGCGGGTCAGGGATTCGGGAATGGAGTAGAACACGTTATAGGACTTATAGGGGCTTTCCGCGTTCAAGGTCTGGTCGGCGATCTTTTCGCCGTCGATCAAAATGTCAAAGCTCCGTTTATAGTGGCCGTTGTCGTCAAAGTCACCGTCGCTGCCCCAGTAGGATACGTACAGATAGTTGGGAGCGTCGCCGTCCACATTCAGATCGTAGCTGAAATAAGCGTCGGCGCTGCCATAGGCGTCCCGCCAGAAATAAGTGGTGATGCCACTGGTAAGACTGCCGTTGTGAGAATTGCTGCCCTTTTGACCGTGACCGATCTCGTCCTGCTGACCGTCGGGAATGACGCTGTCAATAGTGATGTCGTTCAACGCCTTGTCATAGGGGTCGGCCTGAGCGTTGAGATACCAGTATACGTTGTGGAACTGGTGGTGAATGGAGTAGAAGGGCTGAAGGGTCAGGCTTTGACCGTTGGAGGTGAACCTACCGTCGATTTTGAACTCAAGT
This sequence comes from uncultured Clostridia bacterium, assembly GCA_947624455.1. Taxonomy (GTDB): domain Bacteria; phylum Bacillota; class Clostridia; order UMGS1883; family UMGS1883; genus JAFLUQ01. Next base: position 9,974 of record CANQKL010000014.1, on the reverse strand, counting down.
TTGCTCAGATCAACGGGGGTTATGAAGTAGTTGGGGTCGTTGCTTTCTGTCTTGAGAGAGGGAACAGCCACGGTTCGCGAGGGAATGTCAGTCTCGGAAACTCTCGTGTCCTCCGCGCTAAGGTCAAAGCCCTCGAGATCGTTGCCCAAGGGAGCCGCCAGCACAATGGGGCCATATCGGAAAGCGACCTTGTTCTCGCTGTCCCGGGCGGTGTAGATGGAAAGGCCCATAGGCAGAGTTATTTCAAGGCTGTCGCCCTGAACCCAATCCCGCTGGACGGTGATATAACCGTTTTCAACTGCGGCGTCAAGCTCCTCGTTGTTCAGCTTTACAGTCATGTCGCCCTCAAGCCAGGCCGGAACACGGAGCTTAAGAGAAGCGCGCGCACTGCCGCCGGCCACGGAAACAGTGACCTTGTCGGAATAGGGAAACTGAGTCTCGGTTCGGAAGGTAAGGCCCGTTTCACGCCAGTAGACCTGAGATGGAATGTACAGGTTGACATAAAGATCGTCAAGATCCTTGTAGTAGATGACCTTTGAGTAGCGGCCAGGGTTTTCCATGCCGCTGCCGGTGCAGCACCACCAGGAATTTTCCGGAGTGCCGTAAATGCGGAAGTGTCCGGGCAGCATGGAGGTAAAGTACATCTTGTTGCCCGTCTCAGGATCCTGTGCGCCCAGAATGTCGTTGTAAAGAGCGTTTTCCACATAGTCCATGTATTTAGAGTTGTGATCCCAGGCAAAAAGGTGTTCGCTGAGCTTTATCATATTATAGGTGTTGCAGCTTTCAGCGTCCTTTACATGGAGGGTTTCGGCCCCTTCGGCTTCAAAATGCTCACTGACGCTGTTGCCGCCTATAACGAAGGAACGGTTGTTCACCACGGTGTTCCAGAAAAATTCCGCCGCCGCCTTTAAGTCGGTGCGGCTGCCGTCGTTGTCATAGATGGCCGCTGCGCCTACAATTTTTGGTATCTGAGTGTTGGCGTGCTTTCCGCTTAGCTCGTCGCGTCCGGCGGCAAGGGGATCCACAATGGCGTTGTGGGTGAAACGGACGGCCGTTTTTAGGTAGTCCTCGTTGCCGGTAATGTTATAGAGCTGGGCAAAGACGTCGTTCATACCGCCGTGTTCGGTGTTGAGCATGGACTGCATCTGAGCGTCGGTCAGGCCGGAAACGCCTTCCACAGCCCAGTCGGCGAACCGAACGACAACGTCAAGCGCCTGGTCTATACCGGCGATATCGTAAGCGTCGATCAGCCCCTGGTAAATTTTGTGGACGCTATACCATGGCACCCATGCGCCGTTTAAGTCGAAGCCGCCCGCGCGAATATTTCCGGCGAAAGCTTCCTCGAAGGGTGTGACGCTGAGGCCGCCCACATAGCCGCTGCCGGTCTCCGCCTGTATACGGGCCAGCTCGCCCACGGTATACTCCAGCTTTTCCCGCAGCTCATCGCCGTAACGGGCGGACTCCACACTGGCGGAGCTGACCGCGCTCATCCAGTGGCCAAGAGAATGACCGCTTATACCCATGTTGGATGCCCAGCCGCCATGGCCAGCGGCCTCCCAGCCGCCGTAGCGGGGAGCCTTGGGAGTCATGCCCGCGGCTTCAAGGCATGGGGCCAGCAGCCTGTCGGGGTCTATGTTCATCAGGTAATCCTCATTGGTGTTGCGGGCGGTGAGGAACATACCGTCCAGCAGAGTTACATTGTCCAAGGCCATGAACTGGCCCCCTTCCTGAATGTTAATGGTTTCTTCCTTGGCGGCGGTGAGCGGGATCAGCGTGGCGCTGTTCCAGAGGAGCAGCTTTGCCTTAAAGCCCTCCCGGATGGGGGAGGGGAGGGAAACCTCCGTCTTTGGATCGTCAGTGGGAACGAGGGTTTTAACGTCCACTGAGCTGAGGTTCCCGTTCGGGTCATAGAGGGCGAGGGCAGCGGTAAGCTTGTCGCTCTTTTCGGTGTACACTCCCAGCCGTCCTATGAGTTCACCGTTTTTATTGATTATTTCCCGGGAAATGCTGTAATCCGGGTTTATGCTGTCGCTGTAAACGTGAACCTGGGCGGTCACGCCGTAGCTGTCCCGGTTCACGTATGCGATGCCGTTTACGGTATAGTCCCCGTCCCGCAGGGCCTCAAAGGGTTCCCATTCCACCCTTGCCCGGCCTGTGGCTCCGCCCTTGAAGGTCACGCCCAGAGTGGAGGGCAGGGCGGGCGCGGTACCGGCGTAAGCCGATACGGAAACCTCCTCGAAGCTCTCCGCCTCTGGCGTCTCAACGGGCAGGAGGGTAAAGTTGTTCAGGCAGATATAGTTGGTGTCCTGGAGCCAGTATAGGTTGAAGAAGAAGTAGTCCGCATCGTCGTCAGCGGTTATAAGGGCCTCGTATTTGGCCCAACTGCCCTTTTGATTCATGTTTTCGCCGTTGTACTCGTCGCGGTTGACGCCGCCTTGACCGCTCCAGAGGATCTTGCCGTTGGCGGCCTGAGAGCAGAAGTTCTCTGAGTTGATCGCGCCGTACCGTACCGAGGTGTTGGCGATATTGCCCCAGGAGGAAACGTAGTACGAGAAGTAGTAGCTTTGTCCTCCCTTAATGGGTATGTAGGATTGGAGCGCGCGGTTGCCGTTCCAGTAGCTGCCGTTCGGATCGGTGATATACTCACAGAGGAAATAGTCGCTGCCCGTGGCGGAAAGAGCGCCGCCGCTGGAGTAGTAAAAGGCGTTTTTACCTTCGGCCTCGGCCTCGCTGCCGACAACCACGTCCTCCAGGGGAGTGAGGTTCTCGCCGGTGACAGGATTCGGAGCCTGACCGTCCCAGACGGTGCCGGTGTTTTTGCCAACATACCACTGGGGAGCCTCCCGCCCGCCGTCGGCCGCAAGAAAGTTGGGACTTTCAAACAGGTTGTCGCCGGTGACCGTATATATCATTCCGTCAAAGGTCACGGTCTCGTTTTCGGCCATGACCGGCAGCGCCAGAGGCAGCAGGGACAGGGCAAGGACAATGCAAAGTAATTTTTTCATTTTTCTCTCTCCATTTATTTCTTTTCCTGAACAGGCATCATGCTGTTGAGCGACTTCCAGACGAGCAGTCTTGCGCCTTCGCCGACCTTTACTGGGATCACCTCAAAGCTGCCGGCCGCGACAGTCTCATTTTTCAGATCGAGGGCCTTGAGGCGGCCGTCCTCATAGGTGGCGAGCATTACAACGACGCTGGCATCCTCATAGGAGGAATTTTCGATTTTCACGCTGCCGCCGTTCTGGGTATAAGCCACGATCTCGCCGCTCGCGGAGAACAGCACCTTGTCCCTAACTATGCCCGTGGCGGCGTCAAAGGCCGCTATTTCGGCGCTTACGGCTTCGCCCGCGTCAAATTCGGCGACCAATTTGTCATTGGAAACTTTTTTGGTGGTGGCATTTAAAAGCCTGCCGTCGGCGTCATAGAAGGATACGGCTGTGATGCAGTCGCGGTAAAGCTCGACCCGAAGCTTTTCGGCCATTTCGACGCCGCTGATGTACCTGCCGTCAGAGAACTCCGGTTCAGTGTGAAAGCTGTCGTATACCTCTTCTTCGTCCATGGCGTAGGAATAAACAGTGAACTCGTCGATTCGGCCCTTGTACAGGGAGTCGTTATAGGGGGACTTTGCCAGATAATTGAAGCTGGTGTCGCCAAGACTGGAAACGCTCAGCTCCAAGTCGCCCGACGCTACGGGAATACCGTTAAGGTACATCTTGTACTGCGTGGAGTTGGCGGTAATGGTCAGGACGGCGCTCTCGCCGCTGCGCAGTCCGGGAGTGTGGATAAGGCACTTCTCGCCATTGGAGCCGCTGTTGGTAATGGCCAGTCGCAGGGTGTTGGAGTCGGGACTGGGACGGGAGGTGTTTAGGAAAAAGTACTCGGTGGTGTTGTTGCCTATGCAGAAGGTGAACTGGTGAGTACTGATTATTTCGGGGGTCAGCCGCATGAGGATGGTAAAGCTGTCATGACCCTTAAGTATGCCTTTGGGAAGCTGTACATAGTCGTCGGCGCCGTCGAAATACCCGCCGGTCATGCCGCCGTAAACCGTGCCGTGATTGCCGTTGCCGCTGAGGTCGGCCGCATAGTCGGTGAAGCCGGCTTCCGCGCCCTCGAACTCCTGGACAGCGGCATTTTCACCGAATTTATAGGAAAGTATCATCCTGTCATTGACCTGGGCGGGAATACCGAGGACGACAAAGGTGAACTTTCTGGTAACGTTACCAAGGACGCCGGTAAGGGTGACGGTGACGTTCTCCGCCTGGCGGTTAACTACTCCGGTAGAGGAGAGAACCGCTTCGTTGTCGGAGGTCCACACGATCGAGTCCCCGCCGGGAACGGCGGAAAGATCCAGATCGTTCGCAAGGCTGCGCATGGGGAAGCTGTAATGTTCAAACAGGTGAGGACGGAACTGGTTGTCAAGGATGTCGTTTACCTCGTCGCCGGTTAGACAGCGGTCAAATACCTCAAGCTCGTCAACGGTTCCGCTGGGAGCGTCGGCTGTCCAGTAGGTAGCGCCGAGGTAAAGGGTTCCGCCGACGCTGTTGACGCTGCCGGTGGACACCTGTTTCCCATCCACATAGAGGACGCCGGTTCCGTTATTTTCGGTATATACCAGGTGTATCCACCTGTTCAGGCAGTTGGAAGCGTCGCTGTCTTTCCAGTTCCAGCCGCTTGTCCAAAACTTGGGTACGCCGTCGCTCAGCACAATGCTGGTCCAGTTTTCGGAGGAGACGGAACCCATGTTTTTGAAGAACACGGTCTGAGTGCCGCCGGACGAGGAAATATTGACCATGGCTGAGACGGAAAAGACCGGCCCGACCTCTCCCAACTCTAAGCCGTAGCCGCTATTTAAAACTAATCCCTTGCCGATAAAGCCTTCGCCATAGACGGCTTCGCCCCCTGCTCCAAGGCTGTTATTTACCGTAACAAGGCCGTCAAGGCTGTCCTCAAAGCCGTAGCTCTGAGCGAAAGCCGATACCGACAGCGCCAGGATAACGGCTGTTAGAGCCGCGAATACAAGCTTTTTCATTGACCGTCACCTCCGAAATTTACTTTAACCGTTTGACCAAGGCAGTATATTTCGTACTCGCCGGGAGCCTCGGGGGTAAAGCTGTAGCTGAGGCTGCCTTCGCTGTCGGTGGCTCCGTAGCCGATAACCGTCTGTTTGCCGCGGATAATGATTATGGCGGTAACGTCAGGCTCGCCCAGGGCCGAAACGGTGATCTGACCGCCGCTGGCCTTTGCGCTGACTTGAGCGCGGATGCGAGTGGGGATAAGCTCGAACACAGCGGGAACATCGTCGAGGACTATGCTCCCTTTGCTGTTATAGCTAAGGTATTTGCCGGGGGAGGACAGGCTTTCAAAGGTATAGCCGCCTTCGGCCTCGGCCTGGATAAAGGTGCGCTCATTACGGGAATCCTCGGTGGCGTCGTCATCGTGGAGAAGCTTTACATAGCCCTTCTGGTCAGTGACGTAATAGCCCATCTTGTTTACGGATTGGATGGAAACGCGGCCCTCGCCGGGAGTCCTGCCGGGAACTATTTCCCATTGACCGTCGGTCGGGTATCTCGGGTCACCGCCGAGCCGAAGATAGCCGCCCATGGGGTATTCGCCGTCGGCGTAGGAATTATCAAAGTGGTTGTGAAAGACCTCGCGGCCATCGGCGACAAGCTTGACCGCCTGCCCGTCCAGGCCGACGCTGCTCTCCTCGAGCTGGGCAACGCCGCCGTTTTCGTCAAATACAAGACGGTCTACACAGACGGAGCGAAGGTAGCCGCCCCCGTTTTCCTGAGCGCCGGTGTGGTAGATTATGTAAGTCTCGCCGTTAAGATCCAATATAGCGGGATGATTGGTGTTGCTGCTGGCGCCCACGCCCATCACTAGGCCCGCGTACTGATAGGGACCCCATATGTTTTCGCTGGTGGCGTAGCTCAGATCCTCGTGCCAGTTGCTGGCAAAGAATATGTAGTAGAGGCCGTTCCTTTTGTATATCCACGGGGCCTCGGTGTACTGGCTGCCTGATGGGATGCCGTTTATAGTGAGTTCGGTGATGTCGCCGCCGTTAATGACGCCGTTGCCGTCCTTGTCGGCAAGATTTATCATGTCCTCGGTGAGTTCTGCCATGTACAGATTGCTGTTGCCCCAGCAGAGATAACGGTGTTCAACGCCGTTTTTGTCGTTCTCGACCCAGACGGTGGGATCGATGTCATCCCATCTCACCTTGCCTCGGGTCCAGTTGGGGTCGATCAGCTGCACTCCGTTCCGGGCGTCGATAAAGGGACCGGTGGGACTGTCAGATACTGCCACAGATATGCCGGAAGTGTTCTTACTGTTGTAGAAATAGTACTTTCCGTTGTGCTTGATGACCTGACTGGCCCAGGCGTCGTTGGGACTACCCCAACTGAAGTCTCCGGCTTTGAGGGGTATGCCCTCATATTCCCAGTTCATAAGATCCTTGGATGAGTAACAGAGATAGTCGGGCATATTGTAGTAGCTTCCGTTGCCGGTATCGTGGCCCACATAGAGGTAGACTGTGTCGCCGTCCAGTAGAACGGCGGGATCGCCCGCGTATACCGTGGTTTCCTGCCCGTCCACCTTGTAGGTGGTTATCTCGGGGTTGGAAGCTGAGGCCGCCGTACACAGCAGCCCCGCCGTGAGCAAGACGCTTACGATTTTTTTCATTTCCTTCACTCCCTAAAATGTACTATATAGTCATTTTATCACCACAGCGTCAATTAGTCAATATCATTATTTGATTTTTAGTTATTAAAATGTAAGAAAACTTCTCAATACCTCTTGACTTACAGCCTGAAAACCGTTATAATGTAGGAGCAAAATAGGCGCTGATACGAAAGGTGCGATCATTATGGCGAGAACGACAAAAAAGAAAACCCTGCCCCTTATAGCGGTTCGCAGTATGGTGGTATTCCCATATATGAATTTGAGCTTCGACGTGGCCCGACCCAAGTCGATTGCCGCTGTTGAGCGCGCGCTGGACGGCGACAGGCTCATACTGCTGGTGTCGCAGAGAGATGAAAATATGGAGAATGTCACCGAGGCCGACCTTTATCCCATGGGTACGGTTGCAAAGATAAAACAGAAGATAGATCTGGGCGACGGCGGCGTTCGTATACATATCGAAGGATTGTACAGGGCGTCGCTGGCGAGTTTTGTTGACGACGGCGAATACTTTCGCGCTGGCGTCAGCCCCTGCCTTTCCATCCCTGACCTTAACCCCATTGCCCTTGAGGCGGCGGTAAGGCGGCTGAAAATATTGGTTGACGGCTTTCGCATCTTAGGCGGCAGGGACAACTCAAATGTGCCGCCCGAGGCCTTTTTTACCCATGTCTTTCGGCAGGATACCGATTCCATGCTTGACGCTCTTGCGGGCAACATCCTTATAAGGGTGGAGGATAAGCAGGAAATACTGGAAATACTGAGCCTTACCGCCCGGGCGCAGCGGCTCATAGAGATGATAAGCACCGAACTCAAGGTGCTTGAGACTGAGGCCCTGATAATGGACAGGGTAAACGAACAGATGGAGCAAAATAACCGGGACTATTTCCTTCGGGAGCAGGTCAGGGCTATAAAGGAGGAGCTTGGGGAGTACGAGGATTCCGAGGCTGAGGCGTATCAGGACAAGATAGCCGCCGCCGACCTCCCTGACAATGTTCGCGAGGCCGCGATGGCCGAGGCCCGGCGCATGGACCGCACAGCGCCGTCGTCTCCGGAAAATGCCGTGTCGCGGGCGTATTTAGACCTGATACTGGAGCTGCCCTGGAAAAAATATACTGAGGAAAACGACGATCTCGAAAATGCCGCAAATATCCTTGACAGGGATCACTACGGCTTGGAAAAGGTGAAAAAGCGGATACTTGAGCAGTTGGCGGTGAATAAGCTCACCGGCAGCGTACACGGCTCTGTGCTTTGCCTTGTGGGGCCTCCCGGCGTGGGAAAGACTTCCATCGCCAGATCCTTGGCCGAGGCTACTGGGCGAAAATTCGCCCGCATGAGCCTGGGCGGCGTAAGAGACGAGGCGGAGATTCGCGGCCACAGAAAGACCTATGTAGGCGCAATGCCAGGACGGCTTGTCAACGCCATAAATCAGGCCGGAAGCATGAACCCCCTGATACTACTGGACGAGATAGATAAGGTGTGCAGCGATGGCCACGGCGACCCTGCGGCGGCTCTTTTGGAGGTGCTTGACGGCGAACAGAATTCGACCTTCCGTGACAATTATTTGGAGCTGCCTTTGGACCTGTCAAAGGTGCTGTTTGTCACTACCGCCAATTCCCTTGATCCCGTACCCAGGCCGCTGTTGGACAGGATGGAGGTAATAGAGCTGTCCAGCTATACCCGCGAGGAAAAGCTGGAAATAGCCCTGCGCCACCTCCTTCCCAAGCAAATGAAGAATCACGGGCTGAAAAAAAGCACGTTCAAAATCAAAACCGAGGCTGTGGAAGTTATGATTGGCGGCTATACCTGCGAGGCTGGCGTCCGTGAGCTTGAGCGGGAGATTAAAACTGTCTGCCGTAAGGCGGCGATGGACATTGTGAGCGGCCACCGAAGCGTCAACGTTAGCGCGGCTTCCCTTCACAGGCTGCTGGGGCCAAGAAAATTCCTGGATCCCGTAATGGAGAAGGAGCCTCTTGTGGGTGTTGTGAACGGTCTGGCCTGGACCAGCGTAGGCGGCGACACCCTTGAGATAGAGGCGGGAGTTATGGATGGCTCTGGCAAGCTGGAGTTGACTGGCAGCCTGGGCGACGTGATGAAGGAGTCCGCCAAGGCGGCTGTGAGCTTTGTCCGTTCCATAGCTCGGGAGCTGAATATTGATGCGGATTTTTATAAGACTAAGGATATACACATCCACATACCGGAAGGAGCCACGCCCAAGGACGGCCCCAGCGCAGGCATTACAATGGCGGTAGCCGTCGCAAGCGCCTTGACCAGCCGCCCAGTTAGATCGGATCTGGCCATGACCGGCGAAATTTCGCTTCGGGGACGGGTGCTGCCCATAGGCGGGCTTAAGGAAAAATCGTTAGCGGCCTACCGACTTGGCATACGCAATATCATTATTCCGGAGAAGAATGAGAAGGATTTGGAGGAGCTGCCTGCTGAAATACGAAAAAACATCTGCTTCATACCTGTCAGTGACTGCCGGGAGGTGTTGCGGATAGCTTTGGTACCGTTGGCCGCCAAACCCGGACTTACCCTTCCTCCCGTAGCGGTGGAAAGGAGGCCCCATCACCATGAATATTCATAACGCCTCGCTGACCATCAGCGCCGTGGCTCCGGCCCAATATCCCAAAACTTCTTTTCCGGAGATAGCCTTTGCCGGTAGGAGCAATGTGGGCAAGAGTTCGCTCATAAATAAGCTCCTCAACCGTAAAAGCCTTGCGCGAACCAGTTCAAAGCCCGGTAAAACTGCTACCATAAATTTTTATAACATTGACGGCTGCCTCCATTTTGTGGACTTGCCGGGCTATGGATATGCTCAGGTCAGTAAGGAAGAAAAGAAACGGTGGGCAGCTATGATAGACACCTATTTGAACAGTAGGGAGCAGCTGCGCTGCACGGCTCTGCTGCTTGACGCCCGTCGCAGCCCCACTGATGACGACAGGACTATGCTTAGCTGGATAAGGGAAAGACAAAGCTTTGCGCTGATTTTCGTTACTAAATGTGACAAAATAGCCAAAACTAAGCTCAGCGAGCATTTGGACGACATCTATTATTCTCTCGACCTCGGGGACGAGGACATTCTCATCCCTGTCAGCGGCGAAACTGGGCTGGGTATTGACGACGCCTGGGAGGCCATACGTGAACTCACCGGAGTCCAGTGAAAGGTAGCTTCACCCGAACCTGTAACGAGAAACTATAAATAAGTAAATCTTTAGACTGCTGACAAACTCTATACACAATGGGGAAAGCTCGAAAGGGAACCCCCTTTCGATAAAAAACATAAAATCTCGGGGCGT
>CANQKL010000013.1 GCA_947624455.1 uncultured Clostridia bacterium | reverse complement strand
CTTCGTGACCGGGAGTGTCCAAAAAGGCGATAGGGCTGCCGTTGATGTTGACCATATACGCGCCGATGTGCTGGGTGATGCCGCCCGCCTCGGAGGCGGTGACGTTGGTGGAACGGATAGCGTCCAAAAGGCTGGTCTTGCCGTGATCGACGTGGCCCATTACGACTACCACCGGAGGCCGGGGAACAAGATCCTTTTCCTCGTCAGGCACGTCGTTGAAAAGCTTTTCCTCGGCGGAAACTATGACCTCATGCTCCACCTCGGCGCCCAGCTCCTCGGCCACGAGGGAGGCGGCGGCGTAGTCTATGGTATCGGTCACAGCGGCCATGATGCCTAAAACTATCAGCTTCTTTATTATTTCCGCGGGACTGGCTTTCATGCGCGAGGCCAGCTCGCCGACGGTTATCTCGTCGGGGATCAGGACGTGGATCTTTTCCTGCTTTACCTTTTTCTTGGCGTGGCGCGAATCCTCATCCCGGTTGGGACGCTGGTTTTTGCGGCTGCTCTGGTTCTGATTTTGGTTCTTTTTCTTTATTTTCTGCTTGCCCACCACGCTGTCCTTGATGTCGGGAGCGAGGGCCTCGGCCTTTTCCTTGGCCAACTGCTTCTCCATGTCGATGACGTTGGCGCGGGTGTCCACATAGCGGCGGGTCTTTTTGGGAGCGGCCTCCGCCGTGGGCTGAGCCTGGGGCTTATCCTCTTTTTTGGAGGACTTAGGCTCGGGCTTAGGCTCCTCCTTGGGGCGGTTGGCCTCCAGATACGCCTCGATAGAGGTGCCGTCGTCGTACTTTTGTGTGTAATATTCCAGAACTATGTCCATTTCCGCCTGATCCAGGCTGCTTTGGGAGTTCCGGCTTTTTCCTGTATATTTTGTGACTATGGCAGCAATTTCCTTCGCCGGTACGTTGATGGATTTTGCGACCGCGCTGACTTTGAGCTTATTCATTGGGCGATCCGTCCTTTCCTGTTATATCATATTTCCGCGCCGCCGCGGCAAAATTGTCGTCACAGACGCAGACCACAGGGACATTTTTCTTCCCCACGCTGCGGCTCAGCTCCGAGGAGGTGGAGCGGTACATGAGCGGGACTCCGTATTCCCGGCACACCGCCTCGATCCTGCGCCGGTTGTCGGCGCCGATGTCGGCGGCGGCGATCATCAGCCGGGCGCTGCCGTCGGCGGCGGCCCGGGCGGCGCGGAAGGCTCCGCACCTCAGCTTTCCGGCCCGCATTGCCAGGCCTATCAAACCGAGAAAATTGTCCACACCCACTCGCCTCTCTTTCCGCTGGGAGGACGCTAAGGCTCCTCCCGGAGCTGTTTTTCGGAAATGTTTCGGCACATCCCCAGCCCTGCGGCTGGGACAGCGCCTCGATAGATGCCTCTAAACGAGGCCCTTAATATTGTCCTTTATCTCCTGGGGCACGCTGCTCTTGAAGGCCCTCTCCAGGCCCCGGGCCTTTTCCAACCGGGACACGCAGTCGCCCTCCCGGCAGACATAGGCCCCCCGACCGGGCATTTTGCCCGTGGGGTCAAGGGCAAATTCGCCGTCCTTACCGCGAACGACGCGGATCAGGGCCGTTTTGTCCTTCATTGCGCGGCAGACCACGCACATTCTCTGGGGCTTGGCCATGGCGGCGCCTCCTTATTCGGCTGGCTCCGGCGCGTTCCCGCCTTCGCACTTGATATCTATTTTCCAGCCCGTGAGCCTGGCGGCCAGACGGGCGTTCTGGCCCTCCTTGCCGATAGCCAGGGAAAGCTGATCGGCGGGAACCACCACGCTGGCGCTCTTGCCGCCCTCGTCAACATCCACGCTCAAGACCTGGGCCGGACTGAGGGCCGCGCTGATGTACTGGGCTGGGTCGTCGCTGTACTGGACGATGTCTATTTTTTCGCCGAAAAGCTCATCCACAACGGCGGCGACTCTGGAACCCTTTGGCCCCACGCAGGAGCCAACGGCGTCAACGTTGGGATCCTCGGCGTAAACCGAAATTTTGCTGCGGCTGCCGGGTTCCCGAGTGACGCTTTTCACCACCACGGTGCCGTCGGCGATCTCGGGTACCTCCATCTCAAAGAGCTTGCGCACCAGATTGGGGTGGGTGCGGCTTATCATCAGGGAGATGGCCCGGTTGCTCTTGTTGACCTCAAAGACAAAGACCTTTATCTTCTTGCCGGGGTAGTACTCCTCGCCGGGGATCTGTTCGCCGGGCAGAAGCACGGACTCCGTGGAACCCAGATCCACCAGCACGCCCCGGCGGTCCACCTTTTCCACCTTGCCGGTCATTACGTCGTTCTTTTTTTCGTTGTACTCGTCGTACATCATTCCCCGCTCGGCCTCGCGTATCTTTTGAACCACCATCTGCTTGGCGGTTATGGCGGCTATGCGGCCGAACTTTGCGGGGTCGGCGTGGAACTCCACCACATCGCCCACCTGATAGGCGGGGTTTATGGCGATAGCGTCGGGCAGGCTTATTTCCAAAGCGTCGTCCTGCACCTCCTCAACCACCGTTTTGCGGCAGTATACGTTGATGTCGCCCGTTTCGCGGTTCACCTGGGCCACGCAGTCCGCCGCCTGGCCCAGGTGCTTTTTGTAGGCGGTGGCCACCGCCGTCTCCAGGGCCTGACACATTACTTCCTTTTTGATATTTCTTTCCTTTTCCAGAAGATCCAGGGCCAGTAAAAGCTCGCTGTTCATTTTTGACAAACACTCCTATTCCTAAATCTCGACCGCAAGGCGGATGCTCGCGGTCTTACCTTTTTCCAGCATTACCCGCTGACCGTCCAGCTCAAGGGAGATGACCCCGTGGTCATAGCCCAGCAGCTTGGCGGTGAAGCTCTTGCTCCCCATAAAGGGGGCGAAGGTCTTTATATCCACGTTTTTCCCCACGGCCTTTTCAAAGTGCCAGTCCCGGCGGAGCCGCCTGTCCAGGCCCGGCGAGGACACCTCGAAAACATAGGGGTCTTTGATGAAGTCCAGCTCCGTGTCCAGCAGGTCGTTTAGGGCCACGCTGACCCTTTCGCAGTCGTCCACGTCCACGCCGCCGTCCTTGTCGATGTAGAGGCGCAGGTAGTAGCCGCCGCCCTCCTTCACGTACTCGGCGTCGTAGATATAGACTCCGTTTTCCTCACAGACGGGGCCGGCCAGTTTTTCCAGCACCGTTTCCGCCTTTGCCATAAAATCAGTCCTTTCTGACCGTGAAAAATTGCGTTTTCCTAAAACAGAGGAGTGAGCTTTCGCTCACTCCCGCCTTACCATAGGTCATTATATCACTATTGTAAATAAATTGCAAGGGTTTTTTTAAAATTTATGGAAAAATTTTTAAATTCCGCGCCCGTGTTTCGCCGTGGAAGGTTTACGCTCTCGACCTGGCCTATGATAGATGATTGAGATGAAAGTCGCAACAACGCAATTTATCATATTCCCAAAACTTCGTAAACGCCTTCGGCGTTGCAGAGCGTTGACAAAGTCAGCGCTCTCGCTGGGGCAACCCAAACGGTTTCCCCAGCGACTGCCCCTTCCGCATCGGGCGCTTTCGCTTACGAAATATTGGTTTTGCCATGACAAAACCAATATTTCTACCCCGATTATAGTATAAAATCTCGGGTACACGCCCCGAGATTTTATGTTTTTTATCGAAAGGGAGTTCCCTTTCGAGCTTTCCCCATAGTCCATAGGGTTTGTCAGTAGTCTGTAAACGACTTCGGCGTTGTTTGTCGCAATAACTTTTATTTCTGTGTACTTTTGCGCGGCAAAAGTACCAAAAGCGGGGGTGCCCCGCAAAACGGCGAAGCCGATTTTGTGGGGAAAAGGAGGAGCAGCGAGGTGAGCCACGTTTCGATTTTCCAAATCGAAACAAGCGATACCGAGCTTGCGACGACGCAGCCATTGCCCCCGGACCCCTCAGGGCGTTTAAGGGGAACTGCGGTTCCCCTTAAAAATCCCCTGGGGTTGGGCGTTTTCACTATGTAAATGTTACATTTACGTTCCATTTCCTCCGTAGGGGCGGCCATTGGCCGTCCGCAATATTCCGTTTACGGCTGCAATAGTAAATATTATGTCAAATATAATTTTGGGTTAAATTTAATATTTCAAATATATTTACAACCGCACAACCGTTCCATAAACCTGTGTATGCGGACGCGCGATGCCCCCGACAGACAAAGGCCCTCCTCATATGAGGAAGGCCTTTTAGGTTGTATTTATTTGTCTGTTTGCGCTATTTTAATCAAGAGGCTCTACGTTAAAGTCATATACCTCAAACGGAGCCTTATCTCCAAATGTGCCGTCACCGCTATTCTCAACGAGAGCAAGAATGTCCACGGTGTCAATATCGACACGGAAAGCTACGCTATCCTTACTTGTCTCACCGGCGGCGGTAGTCACAGTGATCGTGTAGGTCTTATCGACAATGTTAGCCACGATCTCAACATGGATCTTCTCACCAACGGTGTAATCGCACAGCTTCGTTTTTCCGCCTGCCGCGTCAGAGGTGCGGTAGAACATCTCACCTTTGCCGAACAATAGCTCGATGGAGCCGTTGCCGTAGAAGTTGTATTTTCCGTCACCACCGACAGTTTTGACTTTGGCGGCATCGCCAAGGATTATGGCGGCGTCGACGCAGCCGTTATCCACAAAATCATAGGTGTAACGAACATTTCCGCTGGCCGCGGTCACTTCATGGAGCGCGTCATCGCTCTGCCACACCACGCCCGTCAGCGGCGCGTCGGGAGTAACGCCCGTGGCCACGTTGGCAAGGGGCTTGAGGCTGGTCAGGGAATCGATCACGAAAGCCTTTACCTTTACGGCGCCAGCTTCGGTGTTGAATACGATGTTCACATCGCCGGTCGCGCCGGCCTCGACCTGAACGGGAGTAGTCTTGACATCTACCAGCTTGCCGTCGCCGTCAAACTGAGTTACGACCACGAGGCCGTTTACAGCGGCGTTTGCCTTAACGGTGGCCTTATCGCCGGAAATGGTGATTGTAGAGGGAGCTACGTCATAGTAAAGTGTAACCTCGACGTTGTCGCCCGCTACGACCTCAGTTTTAAGGTTGGTCTTACCGGCGTTGAACTTGTAAAGCACGCCCTCATTGTCAATATCGGTCGTATAGCTGCTGGGAACGGTGTACGCGCCGGAAGGCACGCTCTCGATAATGTCGTCGGTCTTAATGGTATTGCCCTCGCCATCAACATAGTGGAGAACCACGTTGCCGTACTCCACGTCGCCGATCTCCACAAGGGTGAAATCGTCGAAGCACCATTTATCGTCCAGCCACTTAGCGCCTATGAGCAGGGTGTTATAGGTTTCGTCGGGCTTGAGAGTCCTTTCAACCGTTACCCAGCCGTCTCCGGGGCCGATAAGGAACTGGGTCATGTCAGCTCCGCCGTTTTCAACCTTTTCGGGAATAAGAGAGCCATAAGTTTCACGCAGGGAAACGATAGTATTATGGTCGGTGTTGTTTTCTCTGATCTCGGCAAGGTCGTCCTTTACGAGAGGAGCCTCTATCCAAGCCTCGGTAGCCTTATCGCCGGAGGCGCGCTTTACGCGGAAGGAGAAGGCGTACTGCTTGCCGGGAGTGAGCTTAACGTATCTCTTGAGAGAACCGGTCGAGGAGAGTCCATCACTTTTCTTGGACTGGATGTAGTGGTTGCCCTCCTGGTCGGAGTCGGTCACATAGTCGAAGTGAGCGGTGGTCATCTGAGCTACATCGGTCTCGTTGCCAGCGCCAGTACCCCACTGGGGAATATTGTCGCCCTCAAGCTCAGTCTCGAAGTTACCGTTCTCAATAATGTTGGAAACCTCTTTGAAATAAAGGGTTATCTTATTGTTTTCATTGCCTACGGTGAGGGCCACGGGGTCGCAGCTCTCGTAAGAGTAGTTCTTACCGCCGTAGGGTATCATCTGCTTATACTCAGAGGGGATATTGAACAACTGGCCAATCTCGCCCTGAAGAGTAACGTCGCCCTTGATTGTAGTCTGGGTGGCCTTGTCAACAAAGCTGAGCACCACGTCGGCGGTGGTCACCTTGTCAAATTTCAAAGTAATTTCCACAGTTTCGCCAGCGGCCACAACGGCGCTCGTTACATTGTCATCCCTGTACTTGTAAAGAATATTGCCCTTCTGGATGTCCTTTAGGTACTGAGCGGGTACGTTATAGGTGCTGCCGCCCACAAGATCATCAACTGTTACGGGATCCTGTATCTCCTCGCCGTCCTGATCCTGGAAATTGATCTGTACGCTGCCCAGGTCGCTCTCGTCCACTTCGGTAAGCTCAAACTTGGCGAATTTAATCCCCGTACACCAACTGCTCTGGAAGTAAACGACATTAGTGGTGGCGGTGAAATCCAGTTCCATATGGTTCCACTTGCCGTTTTCCATGAGTTCGCCATATTCCATGAGAATATCGCCGGATATTTCGCGAACGCCGCCGTTGTTCACATAGCCGTTGGAGATCTTGTTGTACTGGTAGTTGGTATCGCTGGGCTTGTTACCGCCCACATAGAAGGACAGGTGATACTGTCTGCCCGAAACCACGTTCCAAGCGGTGCCTATGCTGGTCGAGGCGGTTCTGCCGCCGGTATCGGTGGTGAACGCGTTGGCCCCGATTTCATCGTCATAGTCAATGGTGCCGCCGGTAACCTGAGTGCCGATACGGTTAATCCAATTTACTGTGCCGTTGTTGAAATCGCCGTTCATGATCAGGTTGCTGGATTCATAGAAGTAGAGGGTGATTATATTGTTGTCGGGATCCTCGTCCACAATGATGGTATCGTTAGAGCTGGGATCGTACTCATACTGTACGCCGTAACGCTCAATAGCCGCCTTGTAATCGTTGGGAGCGGTGTAGGAGAAGCCAACATAGCTGTCTCTCTTAACGGTGACAGGAGTCTTGAGTTCGTCGCCGGTGGCTCTGTCTATAAACTCGATAGTAACTTCGGAGGGAATGAGCTGCTGGAAGTACAGATTGATAACGTTTGTCTCCTCGTCCTCGGTGACCAGAACGTGGTCGGTGCTGCGGGAGGGATCGTATCTGTAAGATACCCTGCCAACGCTGAAATCGCTCTTATCGCTGTCCTCGGCGAAGTACTCGATATTTCCGTACTGATCCCTGGCCACTCTGGGACTCTTTATAGGCTCGCCGTCCTCATCCAAATAGTTGATGGTAACGTCGGCGGTGAAGTCGCTGACGATCTCCTCAAGGATGAAATCATCGAAAGCCCAGCGGCCGTCGGAAAGACCGCCGTCAGTCTTGTTGAGCCATCTGGAATCGATGAGCAGGGTATGGTACTTCTCGTCGGGGCGGAGCAGGCCCACGTTAACGGTCTGCCACCCTTGTTCCTTGGAGTACCTGCCGTTCCAACTGTTCTTGGGGAAGGGGAAGCCGCCGTAAGTGGAGGTAGGAGCCACGTCGCCGTTGCCGGAGTCGTCGATGGTGGTGGTGTTGTTAGGCACCAGCACAGCCGCCGTATAGCACTCCTGGCAACTGGCCTCGCCGTTATACCACAGCTTGAAGGAGAAGTTATAGAACTTGCCGGGTTCCAGCTCCACATAGTTTCTGATAGAGCTGGGGTCTCCGCCGCCCTTGTGGTTTTTGGAAAGGATATAGTGGTTGCCGGTGTCGTCGGTCATAAGGTCAAAGGTGCCGTCGGGGCCTACGTTCATGGTAGACAGATCGCCCACGGTCCAGTCCAGAACCTGGTTATTTTCGCTCACCTCAAAGGCGCCGTTGGGGATAAGGGAGTGTTTGATGCCCAGTCCCACGTAAACGGTATATTCCTTGGGGCCGTAGCTCTCGCCCTTATAGGCCACGGTGGCGGTAAGCGTCACTGATTTGACGCTGTCGGGAGCGTTGTACTCGCCGGTCGCGGGGTCGATCACATCGGGATCGCTGCTCTGCCAGGTGATAACGCTGCCGTCGAAGCTCTCAAGGGTCTGGGGCAGCTCTATATTCTGCTTGGGGTCGGGATATTTTTCCACAAGTCCGCCGTCGTCAAGGATGTTCATGATGCGGTTGGCGTAACCGGCGACAGTGAAATTGTATTCATATGTATAGGTGAAGCTCTTAACGGTAAGGGTGGCGTAAAGGGTCACGGGAGCGTCGTCCCTGATCAGCGCAATCTTGCCGGTAGAGGAGCTGAGAAGATTCTCGTCGGAGCTGGACCAGGAAACAGTCGCCTTGCCGCAGGAGCGGGGAAGGTTTATGTCGTTGGACAGAGTCTGGCCGCTGACATAGGGGAACACGGTCCTCCACTGGCTGCGGGCGCTGGAGAAATCGTTAGCGTCGCTGCTGCGGCTGACGGTGCAGACCTCCACATCGTCAATGGCTATCTCACCGGCAGTCATGTTGAAAATGTTGACGATGAGATAATTGCTGCCGACAACCTCGGCCACGGCGTCGATATGGGTCCACTCGTCGCCGATCGTGACGGAAACGGGAGAGCCGATGGCGGCCTGCTCCGCGATACTGTCAATGTAGTAGCTGAATATGGTCTTGCCGCTGGCGGCCTGATCGGTGGCCTTGGCCCAGAAGCTCACATAAAAGGTCTGACGGCCGCCCGAGCCCTTGTAATACTGCTTGATGGACGAAGGTCCGTTAGCGTCGTTAGTGTATTTGGGCAGAAGGTCGCTGCTGCCGATATTGTCAACGGCGGGAGAAATGGCCTTGCCGCCGTTGCGGCCCTCAACAAGGACGAAAGCGGGGCCAAACCTCTCGTTAACGGTCTTATCGCTGTTCATCTTGATGACGTTCGCACGACCGGGTTTACCGCCGGAAACATCGACAAAAGCACCCGTGGTAAGAGCGTCCTCCCACGCGTCCGTCTCAAACGAGCCGTCAACAACGTAATCGTCGCTGCTGCTGACATAGGCGTCGCCGTCAGTCGTAACAATTCCCTGATTCTTTTTGATGGCGGCGGAAGCCGTGATCCCAAAGCCCGGTATGACGACCGCAACCATGGAAAGTGCCACCAAAAGCGCCAGGATTTTGCGGATTTTCATTAAAAACTCCTCCTTGTTAATGAATGATACATTTCGCACAATTTTCAGAGAGTTTCCCCTCACGTTATTATACATATATACTATACCATATTTGCTCCCAAAAGTACAGCAGTTTTCGCTCGTCAAAACCCATAAATTTTAAATGTATTTTTTGTGCAATTTGTCCATTTAAGTGTTAAATACGGCAAATTATCAAAATCCGTCGTCGCTGAGCTGAGCTTCGCCCTCGCCGGAGGAATCTCCGCCGCCGGAGGAGGAATCCTCGCCGGAGGAGCCGGAGCCGCTGTCTGACCTGTCGCCGCCGGAGCCGCCGTCGGAACCGCCGTCGGATTTACTGTCGGACTTGTCGTTAGATTTATCGTCGGACTTATCGTCGGACTTGTCGTCGGACTTATCGTCGGATTTGCTGTCGGATTCGTCACTGGACTTACTGTCGGATTTATCGTCGGACTTGCCGTCCTCGTCGCTGTCAGAGCCGCCGCTTCTGGAGGGCTTATCCTCATCGTCGTCGTTGGATTTAGAGCTGGAGCTGGAGCCGCGGGAGCTGGAGCCGCTCCGGTCGTCGTCATCGTCGTCGTCGCGGCTGGAGCTGTTCTTAGAGCTGGATGAGCCGGAGGAGCCGGAGGAAGTTTTACCCTCACTCGCGCCGCCAGCGGAAACAAGATCGTCCCCCTCCACGCCGTAAAGCTCGTCGCCCACCTCGCCGTTAGAGGCGGCGGAGTCCGGCATAGTGAAAGCGTCGTCAATATCGGGCAAACCGTCAGATTCGTCAACGGTCTTAGTTTCCCCGTTGGAGAACACCAGGAACGATATGATAAAGGCCAGGACAAAAACAAGGATAGCCCCAAGCACCACCAGCATGGCCACCAGTCCCCGGTTCTTTTTTCTCTTTCTTCGTTTATTGGCCATTATTATGTACCCCTTTCTGTCAAAAGCAAAATATAACTGGACGAAGGACTGAGCGGCCGAAGGTCGAGTCCTACATTTCTATTATATCACCTTTGTGAAATAAGTAAAGATATTTTTGAATTTTTTTGTCGGAAAATTTAATTTTTATTGCTTTTGTGTAGTAATATATCTGCTTTTCGTATCGCCGCGCCACCTGGAGGGGATCGTCGTAGGAGTCGGTCTTGTAGTCCACGAGGACAAGGCCCCCGTCCTCCTCCTCGAACAGGCAGTCGATTATGCCCTGGACCGCGACCTCCTCGCCACAGTCCCCCAGGCCCTCCAGCTCGGCGGCGGGGACGTTCATCATGAACGGGGCCTCCCGCCAAAGCCGCCGTGCGGCCCTCATGCGCTGGCCGAGCGGCCCCTCCAACAGGGCGGTTATCCGCTCGTCCCTGATAAGTTTACGCTCCTGGGGCGAAATTATTCCCCTTTGTTCAAGGGAATCTATCTGCTCCGTCACGGGGGCCTCCAAGTTCAGATTCTCCATGACGGCATGGTAAGCCGTACCCAGCCTGGCGGCGGTGATCTCCTCCCCCGCCTCCGCCAGCAGCGGCGAACGCAGCTTCTCCGCCCGCCGGGGCAACGTCAGGGCGTCCTCCTCGCCGTAAGCCTTGAGCTGGGAAACGCTGACCTTGGCGGGGACGCTTTCGGTGCTGAATTCGTAGGTGAAGCCCAAAAGGTTGGCCACCGCCTCCGGCACATTTTCGTCAAAGGCTTCCGCCGCGGCCAGCCTGTCCGAGGCGGAGGGAGCTTCCACCTGGGCGGCGGGGACGCGCCTAAGGTCCCATATCCGCCCGTCGTTCACCGAGGCCCCCAGGAGCCGGGCATAGCTGTCGGCGGAAAATACCGCCTCGCTCCGGGTGAGGGGCCGATCCGGCGCGAAGGCCCGATCCGCGGCGGCCTGATTGGGGAAATAGCCGGTGCATATGAGCAGCTCCCTGGGCCGGGTGAGGGCCACGTAAAGCAGCCTTATCTCCTCGGTACGCTCCTTTACGCGGCTGCCCAGCTCGATAAACCTCGTCAGGGGCGAACGGTATCTGTAGCCCGCCGCCTCGTCGATAAAGTCGGCGGAAAAGCCCAGCTCCCGGCTGAGGGCAAAGGCTTCGTTCCCGCCCCTGGTACGGGCGGAACACCGGGCCAGTATGACAATCGGGGCCTCAAGGCCCTTGGACTTGTGAATGGTCATGAGCCGAACCACGTTCATGGAGTCGGAAAGGGTCTTGGCCTCGGTATCGGAGGAGCCGCCGGAAAGCTCCTGCCGCTCCACATAGTCGATAAAGCCGTACAGTCCCCGGCTGCCGGAGGCCTCGAAGGCGCTGGCGGCGTCCATGAGCAGCTCCAGATTGGCCCTCCGGCCCGCCCCCGAGGGCAGCGCCCCCACCGAGGCGTAATAGCCGGTGTCGTTCAGTATCATTTCTATCACCTGGCTGACCGGGCGGAAAGCGGCGGCCAGCCGCCATTTTCTCAGCAGCTCCCCCACTCTCAGGCAGCGGGCGGAAAGCTCGCCGTCGC
Source organism: uncultured Clostridia bacterium (assembly GCA_947624455.1). Classification (GTDB taxonomy): domain Bacteria; phylum Bacillota; class Clostridia; order UMGS1883; family UMGS1883; genus JAFLUQ01. The sequence goes on along the minus strand of CANQKL010000013.1, from coordinate 6,150 downwards.
CCAGCCTTTCGGTATAGCTCTGGAAGTTCGGATCGTTCGGGTCGCCGAGGACGGCAAAAACCTGGGAAAAGTCCTCTTTAAGGCTGACCGACCGTATTCTGAGCAGGTCGTTTTCCCCAAAGCCGAACATCAGCCCCCGCAGCGTCCCCGCCAGTGGGAAGTCCCGCCTGGGATTGTCAACCAGCCTCAGCGCGTCCATCACCGCGACTATCTCCTCCCGGGAGTAGAGGCCCGCGCCCCCGTCCAAATAGCAGGGTATGCCGCTGTCGGCCAAGGCCCGTTCAAAAACGGGGCCGTCCCTGTTGGTGCGAAACAGCACTAAAATGTCCCGGTAATCCACGGGCCGAACCTCGCCCGAGGCTTTGTCAAAGACGGGCCGCTTGGACTCTATCAGCTCGCTTACGCGCCTGGCCACGGCCCAGGCCTCCGTCTCGATCTTGTATACGGAGTATTTTTCGTCGTCCACCAGGGCCAGCATCTCCGCCCGCCCCGGCTCCGGCAGCCAGCTTTCCCCCCGAATCAGCCGGTGCTCCCGGCTGTAGTCGATGTTCATTACGCCCTGGGTCATCAGGCGGTCAAAGACCTGGTTCACGGCGGAAATGACGCTTTTGCCCGAGCGGTAATTTATGTTCATGGGGATAAGGCGGCGGCCCTCGCCGGGGGCGCAGCGGCTGTTGAATATCTCCGGCTCCGCGTGGCGGAAGCCGTAAACGCTCTGCTTCACGTCTCCCACCATGAACAGCCTGCCGTTGGATATGGCCTCGAAAATGGCCAGCTGCCGGGGGTCGATGTCCTGGGCCTCGTCCACGTATATCTCGTCGTAGTATTCTCTTAGCTCCATAGCCGTTTCACTGGGGCGGCCCTCGCCGTCCGTAAGCAGCTCCAACGCCAGAGTCACGCAGGCTGAAAAGCTCAGACGCTTTTTTTCCAGCATTTTTTCCCGTTCGAGCCTGAGACTCAGGCGGGTCAGGCCGCAGAGGGCTTTGATCGCCGGGTACATTTTCTCCCGGAACAGGTCGATATCCTCGGCGGAGTTTTCAAAATATGGGGCGATCTTTTTCCACAGCTCCTTGGCCTCGTTCATGACTCTGGAGCCGTGGGGGTCGGCGTTTTTGGACTGAACGGTTCCGCCGGTGGGGAAGGGTTCTGAAAAGACCGCCGCCGCCTGGGAGTATGTCTTGGGGCGGGGTATGGCCCGAATATTTTCTAAGGTGGCCTTGAAGGAGGCGGCGTTGTGAGCGTTAAGGCCCCCGTTTTTCAGCTCGTCCTCCAGCTTTTCGGCGATGTCGTCCAGCGTCCCCGCCCCCTGCTCGGCGGCGAAGTCGCCCAGTCGGGAGCCGTCGAAGGGAATCTTCGGGTCGTAGTCCGACTCCAACGCCCGCAGCCAGCTTTCCGGCTCGGGGACTGAGGACAGCAGCCTCTTTATTTCCCTTACAAAGTCGGCGTAATCCTCGCTCCGTCCCCGGGCAGGGGTGAGAAAATCGTTGGCGCGCTTGGCGGAGCCATAATTTTCGCTCAGCCGGGCGAAGCCCTCCAGCATAGGGGGAAGCTCGTCCTGGGGGAAAAGCTCCCTCAGCCGGGCGGCCTGCTTTTGGTACGCGGGCGCAAGCTCCCCGCCCCGGCTTTCCTCCAGGGCCGCGCTGAACATTTCCGCCGCCTCTTTCATGGCCTGGCCGGAGAGGTCGCGCAGAGCGGCCTCGCTGTCAACGGCGAAGTCCGCCGCCAGTCCCCGCACCCGGAAAAAGTTTTGCTTCAGCAGTCGGTAGCAAAAGGAGTCGATGGTGCAGATATCCGCCCCGCCCAGCAGCGAAAGCTGACGTTCCAGGTTTTTCCTGCGGGAGGGGTCTTGCTCGGATTTCAGGGCGTCGGCGATGGAGCGGCCTATGCGGGAGCGCATTTCCGCCGCCGCCGACCGGGTAAAGGTGACGATGAGGAGCCGGTTCACATCCACCGGCTCCGGGCCGGATATGCGGCTCAACACCCTGGCTCCCAGAACCTGGGTCTTTCCGCTGCCAGCGGCGGCGCTGACGGTTATGTTTTTGGGCGGCTCCGTTACCGCCGCGAGCTGTTGTTCGTTGAGCTGCAATTTCGTCACCTCCGGGCAAACCGAACGTTTTTTATTGCGCACGATTTTAAATTTTAGCGCACAATTTTACAGTTTAGCGCAATGTTTTTCATTATTGCACAAAGTTTTTTGTGCACAATTTTACAGTTTTTCGTATTTTTTCATCGAAATTTTGTCAAAAGTCCGCCGCGCAGTATGGGCGCGGCAAACGAGCGATATTATATATTATATCATGGGTCACGCCAATTTGCAACATATTTTTGCGGCGGAAAATTTAGGCTACAAATTGCCGCAAACGTCTGATTGGCGGGAGCGCAATGCGCTCCCCTACGGAGATCAGGAACCATATTTTTGCCCGTGGATATATTTGAGGACAGAAAATGAAATTGCGGGGCGGCCAAAGGCCGTCCCGCATTTCATCGGTGGTTTACGCTTTGTCCCGCCCCGCGGTCAAGAGTTTTCGATTACGCTATAGAGCAGGGCGGCGTCGTTTTTCAAGGCGTGATCCTTCACGTCCTCCACACGAACCTTTATGAGCCGTTCGCCGAAGCGCAGCTCGATAATGTCCCCGGCCTTGACCTCGGCGCTGGCCTTGGCCACCTTGCCGTTGACGCTGACCCGGCCCGCGTCGCAGGCCTCGTTTGCCACCGTACGCCGCTTTATCAGCCGGGACACCTTCAAAAATTTGTCGATACGCATGACGCACCTCGATCTATTTACGGTCGAAAAACGCCGAAAACGCCTTATAGCACTGGTAAACGTCCATCTTTCCAGCTACCTCGAAGGGGGAGTGCATACTCAGCATAGGCACGCCGCAGTCGATGGTGTCCACCCCAAGGTCCGCCACGAACTGGGCGATGGTGCCGCCGCCGCCCTCGTCCACCTTGCCAAGCTCCGCCGTGTGCCAGAGGACTCCGGCTTCGTTGAAGATCTTGCGCACCTTTGCCATAAGTTCGGCGGGGGCGTCGTTGCTGCCGCCCTTGCCCCGGGAGCCGGTGTACTTGCTGACGGCTATGCCACAGTTCATGCGCCCGCTGTTGTTCTTCTCATATACGGAGGCAAAGTTGGGGTCATAGGCCGCGCTCACGTCGGCGCTGAGGCAAAGGCTCCTATCCAGGCAGCGGTTCAGACTCAGAGCGTCGGCGGAGGAGCCGGTGCGGGAGAGCAGCTCCAAAATCACAAGCTCCAGAAAACGGCTCTTGGCGCCGGTGTTGCCCATGCTGCCAACCTCCTCCTTGTCGGTGAGAAGGCACAGGGCCGTGTACTCGGGAGCTTCCGCGTCCAGCAGCGCCCGAAGGTTGGGATAGCTGCATACCCGGTCGTCATGGCCGTAGGCCCCGATCATGCTCCGGTCAAGGCCCAGATCCTTGGCCTTAAAGGCGGGAACTATCTCCAGCTCGGCGGAGGTGAAGTCCTCCTCGTCGATGGCGTACTTTTCCTCCAAAAGCCGCAAAATATTGGCCTTGAACTTCTTGTCGTCCTCGGAGCCGCCCAGGGGCATGGAACCCACCAGCACGTTCAGGTTCTCGCCCTCGATGAAGCTGTGGGCGGGCTTGCTCATCTGGGAATTGCCCAGGTGGGGCAGTAGGTCGGTTATGACGAAGGTCACATCGTCCCCCTCGTCGCCCAGGGCTATCTTGAGGGTTTCGCCGTTTTGCTTGACAATCACCCCGTGGATAGCCAGCGGTATGGCTGTCCACTGATACTTTTTGATGCCGCCGTAGTAGTGGGTCTTGAGAAAGGCCATCTCGTCCGCCTCGTAGAGGGGATTCTGCTTGAGATCCAGCCGGGGAGAGTCGATGTGGGAGCCGACTATGCCTATGCCCTCGGTCATGGGCTTTTTGCCGATTACCGCCGCCGCGAAGCCCTTGTGCTTATTGACGGCGTAGACCTTGTCCCCGGCCTTGAGACCGGCGAAGGAGGAAAGGGGCTTAAAGCCCGCCGCCTCGGCCAGCTCCACCGCGGCGTCCACGCACTCCCGCTCGGTCTTGCCCTTGTTCAGAAAGTCCACATAGCCCACGGAAAAATCGTAGACCGCTTTTTTGAGTTCCTCGCTGGCGTCAGTCCAGCCGTTTTTTATTTCATACTTCATTGATCTGTCATTTCCTTTCGATACTCGCGAATTTTTGCCTGTCGGGGGAACGTCCCCCTCTTAATTTACAGCATCTTGGAGAGAAATTCTCTGGTTCTCGGATTCTTTGGGGCGGAGAATATGTCCTCGGGCCTGCCCTGCTCGGCGATCACGCCGCCGTCCATGAACAGCACCCTGTCCGCCACCTCCCGGGCGAAGCCCATTTCGTGGGTGACTATCACCATGGTCATGCCCTCCTTAGCCAAATCAGCCATTACCTTGAGCACCTCGCCCACCATCTCGGGGTCGAGGGCGGAGGTGGGCTCGTCAAAGAGCATTATCCTGGGGTTCATGGCCAAGGCCCGGGCTATGGCTATGCGCTGCTTCTGCCCGCCGCTGAGCTGAACGGGGAAGCTGTCCGCCTTGTCCGCCAGGCCCACCCGGCTCAGCAGCTCCATGCCAGCCTTGCGGGCGGCCTCCTTGTTAGGGGCCACGTTCAGCCGCAGAGGGGCCAGAGTGATGTTGTCTATCACCCGCAGGTGGGGAAAGAGGTTGAAGTGCTGGAACACCATGCCCATCCCCTGGCGCACCTTGTTGATGTCGGTCTTTTTGTCGGTGATGTCCACCCCGTCCACCGTAATGCGGCCGGAGGTGGGAGTCTCAAGGAGGTTGAGGCAGCGCAGGAAGGTGCTTTTGCCGCTGCCGCTGGGGCCGATCACAGCCACCACCTCGCCCCGGCCGATATTCTCGGTTATTCCGGTGAGAACCTCCAGCTTGCCGAAGCTCTTGTGCAGGTCGGCGACCTGGATAATGGGTTCGTACTTACCTTGCGTCACTCTTACGCAGCCTCCTTTCCAGCTTGCCGAACAGGAAGGTCAACAGCATTACCACCGCCAGGTAGATTATGGCCGAAACTATCAGCGGCACCATGGCGTTGTAGGTCTGGCTGGTTATCATGTTGGCGATCTTTGTCAGCTCGGTCACGGCGATAAGGCCGGCGATACTGGTCTCCTTAAACAGCACGATAAATTCGCTGGTGTAGGTGGGGATGCTGGTCTTTATGGCCTGGGGCAGGACTATGTACAGCATGGTCTGCCACTGCTTCAGCCCCAGGCTCCGGCCCGCCTCGGTCTGGCCCTTGTCCACGCTCATTATGCCGCCCCTGAGAATTTCGGCCACGTATGCGCCGCTGTTGATGCCGAAAGCCAGCGTACCCACCAGCAGCTTGTTGGTGCTGGAGACCATGATGACGTTGTACATGATGAGCAGCTGCACCGTGGTGGGCGTACCCCTGATCACGGTAGTGTAGACCTTGGCGATAAAGCGCAGCGGGGCGAAGCTGCTGATAGAGAACAGGGCCGTGATCATGCCCAGCAGCGTGCCGATGACGATGGCTCCGCAGGTCAGCTCCAGCGTCAGCTTGAGTCCGTCAAGGTACCAGCTCCAGCGGTCGGCATAGAACAGGGTCTGGTAAATCTGCCGCCCCAGGTCGGAGCTTTGAAGAAATTGGAAAAATCCCTCCATATTTTACCTCCTTAGATCAAATTTTTAAAAATCAAGGGCGCCCCTCAAGCTCCGCCGGGCGGACTTTTCCGCCCGAGCGAGGCTCAACGCGCGCCCTTGTGCTTTTCAAACGGTTAAAGTTATTCGGCGGCCCCGTCCTCGGCTGCGCCCTCGACGGGCTGCTCTACCTGGCCCTCAAGCTCCTCGGGAGTAAGCTCGCCTTCCTCGTCGGCCGCAACGGCTCTGTCGGGGAAATACTCGGCGATCATGGCGTCATAGGTGCCGTCGCTCATTATCCTGTCGATAACGCCGTTGATGGTGTCCAGCAGCTCGGCGTTGCCCTTCTTAACGGCGATGGCGTACTCTTCGGTGCCGAACTCCACGTCAAGGATCTTCAGCTTGCCCTCGTTTTGGGCCACGATAGCCTTGGAAGGCTCCTCGTCCAGGACGAAAGCGTCGGCACGGCCGTTAAGCACTTCCATAGCCACGTCGGCGTTGAGCTTGAAGGACA
>CANQKL010000012.1 GCA_947624455.1 uncultured Clostridia bacterium | reverse complement strand
CCGATAAGGGAGGATACAGCTATTGCGCTATGACCTTCCGACCGGAGGGAGGGTCTCCGGCGGTGGTGTTCCGTGGCACGGACGAATACATTGCCGGATGGAAGGAGGATTTCAAGCTGGCTCTGGAAATGCCCATCCCATCTCAGACCATGGCGGCGGACTATATTAAGAGCATGGATGAACCCTTCTATGTCTGCGGCCACAGCAAGGGCGGTAATTTGGCGGTCTATGGAGCGCTGTTCTGTCCCGGCGAGATCCGAAAACAAATCAAGATGGTATATAATCTGGACGGCCCCGGCTTTAAGGATGATGTGGCTCAGCTTCCCCAGTATCAAGAGCTGCATCTTACTAAGCTGGTTCCGGAACAGTCCTTCGTGGGTATGCTGCTCAAGGACTCCACCACCAGAAATATCGTGAGCAGCCACGGCCCCGGCCTGCTCCAGCATATGCTGTTTAATTGGGATGTGGACGACTTCGGCGACTTTGTGCTGAAAGGGGAAAATCCCTCCTCCGCAGTCGCTTCCCGATTCTCCGAAAAGGCCGCCGCTATGTCCGAGGCTCAGTTAAGCTCCTTTGTGGAGGGACTTTTCGGCATAATGGAAAAGGCCAAGGTGGACGACCTGATAGAGTTCAAAAATCACTGGCTCAGGGACAGCCGCCGCCTGTTGGAGGCTTTGACCGAGCTGGACGAGGACAGCCGCCGCCTGCTGGCTGACACCGTGGCCGAGCTCATCTTGTAAAAAACCTCCGAATTTAATGATGAGATTAAGTTGACATTTCGCTTTTGATGTTATATAATAATATGGCATGATTTGGAGGTGCTTGATTTGAATATAGTAGTACTTTGCGGCGGTCTCAGTCCCGAGCGCAATGTTTCGCTCACTACCGGCGCGATGGTTCAAGGCGCCCTTGTGGAGCGGGGACATCACGCGGTATTGGCGGACCTGTTTATGGGCGTAGAGCTTGAGGACGGCCCTGAAGCCGCCTTTGCCGCCGCCACCGAGCCTATACCTGTGGCCGCTATCGACGAGGCTGTACCCGATCTTGAGGCCGTCAAGCGGAGCCGCGAGGGCGGAACGGGGATATTCGGCAAAAACATTATAGAGCTTTGCTGTCACGCGGACGTGGTGTTTATGGCCCTCCATGGCGGCGACGGAGAGAACGGACGTATTCAGGCGGCCTTTGACCTTTTAGGCATCCGCTACACCGGCAGCGGTCATCTGGGCAGCGCCGTCGCCATGCACAAGGGTATGACCAAGCAGGCTTTTCTCAGCGACGGCATATTGACGCCCAAGGGCCTGAGACTCAAAAAAGGCTTTGACGCCGCGGGAATATGTGACGCCGAGGGTCTATCTCTGCCTTTGGTCGTCAAGACCTGCAGCGGCGGTTCCTCCATCGGCGTGTACATCGCCAAGACGGAGGAGGAGTTCGAAAACGCCGTTAAAGGGGCCTTTGAATACGAGGAAGAGATTATTATTGAGGAGTACATAAAGGGCCGTGAAATAACCTGTGGGATCTTAGGCGGCAAGCCTCTGCCTCCGGTGGAGATAATCCCCAAGGATGGCTGGTATGACTACAAAAATAAATACCAGCCGGGCATGACCGTTGAAATTTGCCCCGCGCCACTCACAGCTCAGGAGGACGCCGTTGTCCGTCAGGCCACTGCCGACGCTTTTCGCAGCCTTCACCTTGAGGGCTACGCCAGGATGGACTTTATCCTCACCGCCGACGGCCGTCCCTACTGCCTGGAGGCAAATACCCTTCCCGGCATGACCCCCGTCAGCCTCATACCCCAGGAGGCAGCCGCGGCGGGAATCAGCTATGGGGAGCTGTGCGAAGAAATAATTTCATTAGCGTTTAATAAGGGGGAATGATATGTCAGCAGGGTTTACAGTTCGTCAGGTGTTAGAGGCCGTTGGCGGAGAATATTTCGGGCCGGAAGCGGCTCTTGACCAAAAAATTGAATATGTTACCACCGACAGCCGCCAGTCTGGGAAGGGCTGTCTTTTCGCCGCCATAAGGGGCGAACGGACCGACGGTCACAAATATATAGCCTCCGCTACGGAGAAAGGCGCGGCCCTCTGCCTCTGCGAGGAGAGGGTGGAGGCGGGAAGCTGTCCTCAGTTGGTCACGGACAGCGCCGTGACCGCCCTGCAAAGGCTGGCCGCCTGGTACAGGCAAAGCTTGGACGTAAAGATAATCGGCGTCACCGGCAGCGTGGGCAAGACCACCTGCAAAGAGGTGGTGGCCTCGGTACTGGGCGAAAGGTTCAGCGTCCACAAAACCCAGGGCAACTTTAACAACGACCTGGGCCTGCCGTTGACTCTGCTGGCTATGGGGCCGGAAACCCAGATAGGCGTCATAGAAATGGGCATGAGCGACTTTGGCGAGATGGAGCTGCTCAGTTCGATTGCTAAACCGAATATGTGCGTCATTACCAACATAGGTTTTTCCCATATGGAAAATCTTGGCTCCCAGGAGGGCATATTCAAGGCGAAGTGCGAGATATTTGAGCATATGGCTCCCGACGCTCCGGCCTTCCTGAACGGGGACGACAGTTTCTTAAGGCGGGTAAGCAGGCCCAATTTGAAATTTTTCGGTTTTTCGCCTGAAAATGATATATACGTTGAAAGCTTTAACGACAGGGGCTTTGACGGCACTGAGGGCGTGATACGCGCCGGTGGGGACAGCTTTGAGTTTTCCGTGGCCATACCCGGGCGTCATGTGCTTTACGCGGTCATGGCCGCCCTGGGAGCGGGTCTGGAAATGGGCCTTTCCAAGGAGGAGATACTTCGTGGCCTTTCCAAGGCCGGTACGATCAGCGGCCGGGTCAACGTCATGCATAACGGCGGACTTACCATAATTGACGACTGCTATAACGCCGCGCCCGCCAGTATGGAGGCGGGGTTGGATCTGTTGAGCAAAGCCGACGGGGAGACTGTTGCGATCCTTGGCGATATGGGCGAACTTGGGCCGGAGGCTCCGCAGCTCCATGCCCGGGTCGGCCGTTACGCGGCTGAGAAAAAAATCAAGCTGCTGGTCGGAGTGGGCGAGCTTTCCCGTCATATGTGCGAGGCCTGCGCGGCTTCGGGCGGCAGGGCGATTCACTTTGACAGCCGGGCGGAAATAATAGATAATTTAGTAAATTTATTGCCAAAAAATGGTATAGTGTTAATTAAAGCCTCTCATTTTATGAAATTTGATGAAATTGTTGAAAAATGCAAAGAATTGTCATAGACTATTCATATAATATTTACAAGTTCTGGTAAATTTTTTTACGAAAATCTCTTGACTTTTTACCGGTATTATAATATAATTTGGGTGAAGGTTAAATAGTATAATTAAAAAGAGAGGTGCGAAAAATGAATGCGGAGTATTTAACCAGTCTCATTGTTGACGAAGTGAGAAAACAGTACCGCAGCGTCAGAAGGTTTGCTATCCATCTCGGAATTCCTCAGACCACTGTTGCCAGCGCTCTTAAAAACGGCGTCGGCGGGACGGCCTACACCACGGTTGTTCTCATGTGCAAGGAGCTTAACATTAAGCTCGTGAATTACGACACGCCCCTCCCCATGGATGACAAGGTTATTGCCATGGTAGAGAATTATCATTCTCTGGATGAAAAGGGCCAGCACTGCATAGACACCGTGCTTAAGATGGAGTATGATCGCTGCAAGGCGGAAGGCACCATTCAAAGCGTTTGTGACAAGAGGGCGGAGTTTGAGGGAGACCCCGCGTGACGGAAGGCCCCTGGGGGCTTTCCGTCGTAAGTTTACAGGGAGCGGCTCGGCGGCCGCTCCTCTTTTTATGTGCGGGAGCCGAGCTTAATTTCGCGTAAAAATAAATTGCACATTTTCAAGTATGGACAGAGCGTTATTTTTGTTAGTATTTTTTATAGAAAAAGTCCGCGTTTTTTGTTATAATAGTCGTGTATGTACAAGTGGTTTATTCAATAAGCTGTGAGGTGCAGTTATAGTGGATTTTTCCGAAAAGACTATTAATACGGACTACAAGTTTATCGGTGAAATTATAAAGCTGAGGGTCGATACAGTGGAGACCCCCGGCGGAAATACAGCCACCAGGGAGCTGGTGGAGCATCCCGGCGGAGTTGCCGTTGTGGCGCTGACCGAGGATCATAAGATCATAATGGAGTGGCAGTACCGCCGCCCCTTTGACCGTAACGTATATGAGATACCCGCCGGTAAGCGGGACGTTGGCGAGGATCCCCTTCGCTGCGGCAAGCGCGAGCTGGAGGAGGAAACCGGATATAGGGCCAAAAATTTCACGTATCTGGGCAGTATGCTGCCCACGCCCGGCTTTTGCAGCGAGGTACTGCATATGTACGTCGCCACCGGCCTTTACAAGGGCCATGTAAAGCGGGATCAGGACGAGTATATGGAGCTTGAGCAGGTGCCGCTGGAGTCCGTTGTGGACAAGATACTGGGCGGCGAGATAGTGGACGCAAAAACCTGCGTGGCCGTGCTAAAGGTAAACGAACTCATCCGCAGGGGCATGATAAAGTAATTGTACGCCGCTTAAGGGGCCTTGCGTTCTGGCAAAGCCCGTGTTCCGATCGAGGTTAAAATTCCGGGTCTGCGTCCCGGAATTTTATGTTTTTACTGTATTTTATTTGAGGTGAGGACCGTGAAGGCAGCATTTTCGGCTTTGGGATGCAAGGTAAATCAGTATGAGGCGGACGCCTACGCCGCCATTTTCCGTGAAAAGGGGGCGGAGATAGGCTCTTTTGACGAGCCTTGCGACGTCTATGTGGTGAACACCTGTTCCGTCACCAACCTTAGCGACCGGAAAAGCCGCCAACTCCTGCGCCGGGCAAAGCGGCTGAATCCCAAGGCTTTGGTGGTCGCAACCGGCTGCTATGCCCAGACCGCCCGGGACGAGGTCGCCGCCATGGAGGAGGTAGATCTGGTCGTCGGCACAGCCATGCGCCACAAAATATATGAGCTGGTGGAGGCGGCCCTTAGGGGAGAGAGGCCAGATACTCAGGTCGATATAATGAAAGAACGGGAATTTGAGGAGCTGGAGACTATGGGCAGTCAGGAGCGCAGCCGGGCCTATATAAAGATCCAGGACGGCTGTGACAATTTTTGCTCGTACTGCATCATCCCCTATGTCCGAGGTCCGGTGCGTTCGCGCAAGCTGGAAAATATTGTCGCCGAGGCCCGGCGGCTGGCCGGACTGGGCTACAGGGAGGCGGTGCTTACCGGTATCCATGTGGCCTCCTATGGCAAAGATAATGGCCGCGGCCTTATAGACGTTATTGAGGCGGTAGCCGACGTTGACGGAATCGAGCGCATACGCATCAGCAGCATCGATCCCCGGGCTTTTACAGATGATTTCATAGAGCGGGCCGCCGCCTGCGGAAAGCTCTGCCGCCACTTCCACATTTCCCTTCAAAGCGGGAGCGGCGCGGTACTCAAGCGCATGAACCGCAAATACACTCCTGAGCGGTATTTGGATACGCTTAACCGCATACGGGCCGCCATGCCGGACTGTTCGGTTACAACGGACATTATTTGCGGCTTCCCGGAGGAGACGGAGGAAGAGTTTGCCGAAACGGTGGATTTCGCGAAAAGAGCGGCCTTTGCCCGGATACACGTGTTCCCATATTCCGAGCGCCGGGGGACTGTCGCCGCCCGTATGCCGCAGGTACCCCATCCGGTCAGGGAGGAGCGGGCCGCCCGCCTTGGAAAGGTGGGGGAGGAGCTTCGGGAGAAGTTTGAACGCGGATTTATCGGCAAAACCGTAACCGTATTGTTTGAACAAATGAAAGACGGCGTTGCCGAGGGCCTGAGCAAAAACTATATTCGCGTCCATGTCCGTTCGGGCGCGGATATAGCCGACAGGATCGCTCCGGTAAAAATCACCGCCTATGAGAACGGCGAGGTCTGGGGAGAATTAGAGTAAAGATTCCACAATTTAGATAAAAAATATACAATCCCGGGTACACGCCCCGGGATTGTATACTATTCATTAGAGATACTTGATGACCGCGTCGCCCATTTCCTTGGTGCCAATGGGCGTTGTGCCGCCAGCGATATCCGCTGTGCGGTACCCCGCGTCCAGGGCCTTGCCAACGGCGGCCTCGATGTCGTCAGCCTCGGCCTGCATACCAAAAGAGTAGCGGAGCATCATGGCTCCGGAAAGGATAGTGGCCAGAGGATTGGCGATATTCTTACCAGCGATGTCGGGGGCGGAGCCGTGAACCGGCTCATACATACCGAAGCTGCCTTCGCCCAGGGAGGCGGAGGGAAGCATACCGATGGAGCCGGTGATCTGGCTGGCCTCGTCGGAAAGTATGTCGCCGAAGATGTTGCTGGTGGCAATTACGTCGAACTGACGGGGATTGCGGACGAGCTGCATGGAGGCATTGTCTACATACAAGAAGTCCACCTTTATATCGGGATACTCGGCGAACACCTTGGCGGCGCACTCACGCCACATACGTGAAGTTTCAAGAATGTTGGCCTTGTCCACCACTGTCACGTGCTTGTTGCGCTTCATGGCGATCTCAGCCGCCTGACGCAGGAGCCGCTCGATCTCATAGAAGGAATACTCCTCCACGTCGTAGCCCGACTGGCCGTCCTCGCTGCGGCCGCTCTTTCCGAAGTAAATGCCGCCGGTGAGTTCGCGCACGATCATAATGTCCAGACCGCCGTCGATTATGGACTCTTTCAGAGGGCAGGCTTCCTTGAGCTGGTCGTACATAATGGCGGGGCGAAGGTTGGCGAAGAGTCCCAAGCCTCCGCGAAGGCCCAACAGAGCCTGCTCGGGGCGGATGCCGGGAATGTGATCCCACTTAGGGCCGCCGACCGCGCCGAGAAGCACGCTGTCGCTCTTTTTGCAGGTTTCGAGAGTAGCTTCCGGAAGGGGCTTGCCGGTGCTGTCAATGGCGCAGCCGCCAGCCTCGAGATATGTGTAGTTGAATTTGTGGCCAAACTTTTCACCCACGGCGTCCAAAACTCTCACGGTTTGAGCTATGACTTCCTCGCCGATGCCGTCGCCGGGTATGACCGCTATATTTTTTATCATGGTAATTACCTCCGTTTTTCCGCTGTGACGCGGGTATATTACATTCTTGCGGCGTAGTTGGTCAAACCGCCCGCATTAATGATCTCCTGGATAAACTCGGGAAAGGGAGTGGTTTTGTACTCCTTGCCCTTGGTGACGTTCCTGATAACGCCCGCGGAAAGATCCGCCTCGATGATGTCGCCCTTCTCGGCTTCGTCCACGCACTCGGCACACTCCAGGATGGGCAGGCCGATGTTGATGGAGTTGCGGTAGAAAATGCGGGCAAAGCTTTTAGCGATGACCAGGCTGATACCGCTGGCTTTGATGGCGATGGGCGCGTGTTCGCGGCTGGAGCCGCAGCCAAAATTGAAGCCGCCCACCATAACGTCCCCCTCGCGAACCTCCTTGATGAAGCTCTGGTCAATGTCCTCCATGCAATGCTCGCTCAGGAGCTTTGCGTCGCTGACATTGAGATAGCGGGCGGGAATGATAACGTCGGTATCAACATTGTCGCCGTATTTAAATACGCTGCCTTTTATCTGCATAAAATCACGTCCTTTCTCTTATTCAGCCGGAGCGGTTATATAACCTGTGAGAGCGCTGGTCGCCGCCACCAGCGGAGAAGCCAGATATACCTCGCTATCAACGTGGCCCATGCGGCCCACGAAGTTGCGGTTGGTGGTTGAAATAGCCTTTTCTCCGTCGGCCAGTATCCCCATGTGGCCGCCCAGGCAGGGACCGCAGGTGGGGGGAGAAACTATACAGCCCGCGTCCATGAAAATCTTGAACAGGCCGTTATCCATACATTCAGTCCATATCTTGGGAGTCGCGGGAATGATGAGACAGCGAACGCCGTCGGCCACGTGCTTGCCCTCCATTACTTTTGCCGCGATCTCCATGTCGCTGTAGCGGCCGTTAGTGCAGCTGCCGATGACCACCTGATCCAGCTTTATGCGCATAGCCTCGGCCTCCTGAACGGTCTTGCCGTTTTCGGGCAGGTGAGGGAAGGCCACCATTTGAGGCACCTGGGAAAGGTCGATCTCCATGGTGGTCTCGTAAACAGCGTCGTCGTCGGGAGTCACAAAGGAATAATCCTTGCATCCGGCGGCCTTAAGATAAGCTTCGGTCTTTTCGTCGCCGGGGAAGATGCCGTTCTTGGCGCCAGCCTCTATAGCCATATTTGCGATGGTGAAGCGCTCGTCCATGGTGAGTTCGCCCACTCCGGGGCCGGTGAACTCCATCGAAGCGTAGAGAGCGCCGTCAACGCCGATCTTGGAAATGATGTAGAGTATCAGGTCCTTGCCGCAGGTGTTCTTGCCAAACTTGCCCGTGAGGTTGAAGCGGTGGGCCCGAGGCACCTTCATCCACGCCTTGCCGGTGGCCATGCCGACGGCCATATCCGTAGAGCCGACGCCGGTGCTGAAAGCGTTCAGGGCGCCGTAGGTGCAGGTGTGACTGTCGGCGCCTATAATGGCGTCGCCGGCCTTTACTATGCCTTTTTCGGGGAGAATAGCGTGTTCAACGCCCGCGCAGCCGCCCTCGAAGTATTTTTTGACGTTCCATTTTTTGGCGAACTCCCGAACCTGTTTGCACTGCTGGGCGCTCTTTATGTCCTTGTTGGGGGTAAAATGGTCAAGTACAAAGCAGACCTTGTCCGGATATTTTACGCTGAAACCAGCCTTTTCAAATACGTTGACCGCCACAGGGCCGGTAACGTCGTTGGCCATGCACAGGTCAAGATTCACCAGCACAAGCTGGTCGGCCCGCACCTGATCGAGTCCCGCCTTTTTGGCGAGTATCTTCTGAGTCATTGTCATTCCCATATGCTATCACCTTTTTCAATATTATTTTTTAGCTTTATCCTTGAGGAGCTTGTACTCGATCGAGTCCTCAAGCGCCTTCCTTGACGCCATTATTATGTCGGTGCTGACGCCAACCGTGGTCCAACTGTCAACGCCGTCGGTGGATTCCACCAACACCCTTACGCGGGCGCCCGTCGCCGCCGACTGATCCAGCACTCGCACCTTGTAGTCCACCAGTCGCATCCTTTCCAGGTCGGGGTAGAACCGCTTCAAAGCCTTTCTCAGAGCGATGTCCAGGGCGTTTACCGGACCGTCGCTGCTGTCGGCGGCGGTTATCTCGCTTTCGCCGTCCACGTTCACCTTGACGAAAGCCGTGGAGTAGCCGATGAGAGCGTCCTCGGCCATACCGTCCTTTTCTGTCATGGCCCTGAACCGCTCTATGTCGAAGAAGTGTCGGGTCAGCCCCAATACCCGGCGTATTTCCAGTTCCAGGCTGGCCTCGGCGGCCTCGAACTGATAGCCGTTGTATTCCAGTTCCTTCATCCTCGCCACTATATCCTTTATTTTCGGGGAATTGCGGTCGATGGATGGGTCGATTTTGGCAAGCAGGGGCATGAGGGCGCTCTTACCGGCGACCTCGCTGACCAACAGCGTGCGCTCGTTGCCAACCACTGACGGGTCGATATGCTCAAAGGTCTGGGGCAGCTTCATCACCGCGTCGATGTGCATACCGCCCTTGTGGGAGAAAGCTCCCTTGCTGACATAAGGCATACCGCTGATGCTTATATTTGTTATCTCCGCTACGCCCCGGCACACCGAGGTGAGACTTTCAAGCTGGGCGGGGGAGAGGATGTCATAGCCTCTCTTGAGCTGTAGATTCGCGATTATAGTGGCGAGGTTAGCGTTGCCGCAGCGTTCGCCTATGCCGTTCAGCGTACCCTGAACGTGATTCGCCCCCGCCAGCGCTCCCATTACCGCCGCGCCAACGGCCATGCCGCTGTCGTTGTGGGTGTGGATGCCTATGGAGCAGTTCACCGCCGCCACGGCGGCTCGGGTTATTTCGGCTATTTCATCGGGAAAGGTGCCGCCGTTGGTGTCGCAGAGGCAGATGACCTCGGCTCCGGCCCTGTCCGCGGAGCGCAGAACCTCGAGAGCGTAGCCGGGATTGCGCTTATAGCCGTCAAAAAAGTGTTCGGCGTCAAAAATCACCCGCTTGCCCCGGCTCACGGCAAAGCTCACCGTATCGCTTATCATAGCCAAATTTTCTTCGAGGGTGGTGTGGAGAACCTCGCTCACATGGAGATCCCAAGCCTTGCCGAAAATGGAAACATATTCTGTGCCGGCTTCCATCAGGGCCTCTAACGCCGCATCCTCAGCGGCGGAAACGCCCACCCGCCTTGTGCTGCCGAAGGCCACCAGCTTTGCGTGGCTTAGGGGATATTTGGCGATCTCCCGGAACAGCTCCCGATCCTTCACATTGGAAAAGGGATTGCCCGCCTCGATCAGGTCTATACCCAACTGATCCAGCAGCCGCACGATTTTGATTTTGTCGGGAATTGAGAACGACACCGTCGCCGACTGCGCGCCGTCGCGGAGAGTCGTGTCCAGAACTTGAAGCTTCATTTAATCTGTAACCAGTCCCTTTCGTTATCATTATTATACATTACATTATAATGCGTTAGGACGTATATGTCAACATTGTTTTTTATCCGAGTTCAAGGGATTTTTAAGTTTTTTTGATTTTAGACGCTGTTAAACCGTGTCCTCGAGCGGTATAAAGTGACGAATTTTGACGGGAAAGGTTTGGAAAAAGCGGGCCGCGCGGTCGATAGATGCCCACGCTGAAATTTTGCTCCGGCGGCAAACAAAAAATTTTTTGATAAATATTAAAAAACCCCTTGCATTTTGGAAAAAAATCTGTTATAATAATTTGCGATTGATTTGATAATGAATCATTTAAGGAGGTAATAGCTATGGCAAAGTGCGATATCTGCGGCAAGGGCGTGACCTTCGGCATCAAGGTTTCCCACTCCCACAGAAGGGCCAACCGCGCGTGGAAGCCCAATGTGAGGACCGTCAAGGCTCTTGTTAACGGCACACCAAAGACAATTCATGTTTGCTCTCGCTGCCTTCGCAGCAACAAGGTAGTTCGCGCCGTGTAAAAGCCCTTTGGCTTATTGTAATAACGCTCCATAAGGCCTTAGCCT
The DNA here is from genome assembly GCA_947624455.1 of uncultured Clostridia bacterium. Classification (GTDB taxonomy): domain Bacteria; phylum Bacillota; class Clostridia; order UMGS1883; family UMGS1883; genus JAFLUQ01. Next base: position 7,859 of record CANQKL010000012.1, on the reverse strand, counting down.
TATGGAGCGTTATTACCTTATAAAGGAAAACGGCGCCGATTCCTCACTGATGGTCCTGTTTCTCCTTCGGCAGGCCGAAGCCGCCCACGTTGCCGTTCACCACGGCGGTAAAGGCCCGGGTCTTGAAGCCGGGATTCTCCTTTTCCAGCCGGGCGACAAGCTCGTTAATGTACTGACGCTTGGTGTTGCCGTTGGCGGGACAGGTATTTTTAACTATTGGCAGGCCGAGCCGGGAGGCCAGACCCGAGGAGTAACGCTCGGGCATATATATCATTGGGCGGATCAGGGTTATGCCCTTGCGGTCCAGATAGGTGACGGGGGAGAAGCAGTTCACCCGCCCCTCGAATATGAGGCTCATAAGAAAGGTGTTTATCACGTCGTCGTTGTGATGGCCCAGAGCCACCGTGCGGCTCCCGATTTCCAAGGCCGCGTCGTGGAGCGCTCCCCTGCGGAGCTTTGCGCACAGGGAGCAGGGATTGCTCTCCTTGCGTATGTCGAACACGATCTCCTTTATGTCGGTCTTTTTTATGTGATAATCTACGTCTATCTCCTGGCACAGCCGGGCAATAGGGCCGTAGTCCATATCCTCGTATCCCAGATCCAGCGTCACCGCCGACAGCCTAAAGGGCTTTGGATAAAACCGCCTTAACCGGGCCAGGGTCATCAGCAGCACAAGACTGTCCTTGCCGCCGGAGACTCCCACGGTCACATGGTCGTTTTCCTTTATCATATTATAGGTGTCCACCGCCCGGCGGACATAGCTCAATGCCTTTTGCAATCCGTACACGACCTTTTCAAAAGGGCGGCGCCCCTGTTTTTACAGCCTGCTCAAAAGCTCTTCCAGCTTTTCCCGGACGAATTCCAGAAATGAACTGCCGCCGCTCCTTACGGCGGAGGTCAGTCCATGTACCCGGCCTGTGAGCCGGGGCAGTTCTATTTTGGGCAGAAAATCGAAGGGGAGGCTGCGGATTATGTTGACTTGAGCATCCTTCTTTTCCAGACGCCGACAGCGGCGGTAGGTGGCGAAAATGTCCAGCAGGAACACCGCCAGCAGCACAGCGGCCATCCTTGCCGTCCATTCCCTTGGAAAACTGTTTATCAGCTCCGTAAGGGCCGGATCAAGCCTGAACACGAGTATCACCGCCATAACGCCAAAGACCATGCCGCCGAAAAGGCAGACACGTCCGTTGACGTTCAGCGGCCAGTCGCTGTAGTCCCACCACCGGGCGCCGTAGAGCTTTTCGATGATCCAAGATGAGGAGTATTCTAACAGACAGCACACCGTCATGGCTCCGACGAAGATGAGCAGCGGATTTTTCATATCTCCGAAGAGAAAGGCTATGACCATGCCGCCAAGGCCGTATATAGGGCAATAGCAGCCGTAAAGCATACCGCTGTCCACAAAGCTTTTGTTTTTTATGGAATATAGAGTCGTTTCGTATGACCAGCCTATAAAGCTGTATATCATGAACTTTACGAACAGTTCGGCCATAGTTCTGCCTCCTTTGCGGCGAGATTTTATGCCGCCGCGCCCAGCGTCCTTTGGCTGGTCATAAGGCGGCAACGGTTCAAGTAGCTGCGCAGCTCCGGGTAGATACCTCGGTTGAAGGTCTCATATACCGAGCAGATCTTATCCACCAGACAGATCACCCAGCCCTCCCGGCTTTTTGGCGGGGTCAGAGTCAGGGGGAACATATGCCGGGAGATTATGTCCGCCTCCAGAGGGGAAACGTTTGTGTCGCGCCGGGCGTTCCTCAGGGCCGTAGCCGGATGGCTGAAGCCGTGCAGGCCGTACTCGTTGTTGTATTGGTGCCAGTCGTAGAGAAAATAGTCGTGGAGCAGGGCGCCCCTGATCAGCGCCCGACGATCTCCGGTCAATCGGAGCCTGCGGGACAGCTTGTAGCTGTAATAGGCCACGGCAACGCTGTGGAGAAGCACCGAGGTGTCCCCGTGCTGAATGAACCGCCCGCTCATTCTCATCTGGGTTCCCCGCAGAAGCTCTGTAAGCATATCGCCGAAGCATAGCTCGATATCGCGCCGTTCGGCTCGGAAAAAGCGTCGCATTTTGTCCACACTCCCCCTTATTATATAATATATTATATAAGGTAACGGGAAACTGTGTCAAGGGTAAAATGTACAAAAATAATTGACAGCTTTGTGCAAATAGTGTATAATATACGTATAATTACAGAGGTGATAATATGTATGTAGGTATAGATGTTGGAGGCACGGCCATTAAGGCCGGAGTGGTGGACGAAAATGGGAGCATCATTGCCAGGGGCAGCGTGGACAGCCAGCCCGGCAGCGGGGCGGAGATGGTACGGCTGATGTACGTGGCCATGTGTCACGCTTTGGACAGGGGAATGATATCCCGGGACAGGGTGACAGCCGTGGGCATAGGCAGCAGCGGCCTTTGCGACAATGAAAAGGGGACTATGGTCTACAGTCCCAATATAGCCTATGACAATACTCCCGTAAGAGAATATTTTACCGAGCGGATGGATGTGCGGGTCGATCTGGACAATGACGCCAACTGCGCGGCCGCCGGAGAATACGTGGTCGCCGGAGAGGGCCGGGGCAGCTTTGTGTTTGTGACGCTGGGTACCGGAGTAGGCGGCGGGATAATAATTGACGGCAAGCTCCTTCGGGGCGTCAACGGCGGAGCCGGGGAGTTAGGCCACACCACGGTCTACCCCGGCGGGAGGCTCTGCGGCTGCGGACGGAGGGGCTGCTGGGAAGCCTATGCCAGCGTAAGCGGCCTGATAAATGACGCCCGCGAGAGGGGCGGATGGTTTGCCGCCCAGTCTGAAATTACCGGACGCACGCCCTTCGAGGGAGCTGCGGCAGGAATACCCGAAGCCGTGGAGGTCAGGGATAGATGGATAGAAAACGTGGCCATGGGCGTCTGCAATTTAGTAAACGTCTTTCAGCCGGATCGCCTTGTGATCGGCGGAGCCATAAGCAAGGAGGGGGAGAACCTGCTTGCCCCCATACGTAAGTTTGTCAGCGAAAACGCATACACCCGCGGCATACCCGGCTTAAAGCGGACGGAGATCACCGCCGCCAGGCTGGGTAACGACGCCGGGATAGTGGGCGCGGCGTTTTTGCACAAAATACACTGAAAAGGAGATAGAAAAATGAAACTTAAAGGAATCGAGCATCTGGCAATCATCAGCGAGGACACAAAGCGGCTTTCCGACTGGTACAAGCGTGTTTTCGAGCTTGACTGCGTCTATGACAACGGTAAGGGTACGTACTTCCTGGCCTTTCCGGACAAGAGCATGATTGAGTTCATTCCCGCCACCCACCCTTCCCAAGGAAAACCCGAGGAGAAGCTGGCCGGAGTAAGGCACGTGGCCTTTGCAACCACGGATTTTGCCGCGACGGTCGAGCAGCTCAAGGCCGAGGGCGTGGAGGTTATCCACGACGCCGCAACCAGCGATAAGGGAATATCCACCTTTTTCTTCCGTGACATTGACGGCAACGTTATGCACCTCATAGACCGGCCCGTGCCTTTAGTATAACTAAACATTAAGACATTCTTGTAGATTGCGCACTAAGGGCCGGTCATTGACCGGTTCAGACTAATGACAAACCCTCTGCACGGTGGGGAAAGCTCGAAAGGGAACTCCCTTTCGATAAAAAACATAAAATCCCGGGGCGTGTACCCGGGATTTTATACTATAATCGGGGTAGAAATATCATTTTTATCACAATAAAAATGATATTTCGTAAGCGAAAGCGCCCGATGCGGAAGGGGTAACCGCTGGGGAAACCGTTCGGGTTGCCCAAGCGAGTGCGCTGACCTTTGTCGGCGCACTAATATATACGGAGGAAAAGTTTTTATCTCTCGATGGCCATTACCTCATAGTTAATCACTCCGTCGGGCACCTCCACAGGCACGACGTCGCCCACCTTTTTGCCCAGCAGGGCCTTGCCAACCGGACATTCGTCGGAAATCTTTCCCTCCTCGGGATTGGATTCGGTCGAGCCTACTATGGCGTAGATATCCTCGTCCCCAGTCTCGGTATCCTTTATGCGAACGGTCGAGCCAACGGTCACGGCACTGTTGTCGCTGAGGTCGTCGTCGATTATCTTCACATTGACCAGCATGGCCTCGATCTCGGATATACGCTGCTCGATGGCCGCCTGTTCCTCCTTGGCCTCGTCGTATTCGCTGTTCTCGGAAAGGTCGCCGAAGGAACGCGCCCGCTTTATGGCCTCCTTATTTTCCTGACGGCGGACGGTCTTGAGGTTTTCCAGCTCGTCCTGGAGCCGCTTCAGACCGTCGTTTGTAAGTAATACCTGCTTTGCAGCCATGTTAAAAACTCCTCTCAATTACAACTTTTACATTAGTAATATTGTACTACAAAATCATCTCTGTGTCAAGATAAAAAATTTTATCGCCGTGATCTTTTGAAATTTTTCCCCTATCCGGCAGGGGAAGGGAAGCGAAGGCGTAAAGCTCGGCCGTGGGGGAAAGGCCGTGTTCCTCCTCGAGAAAATCCAACGGCCCGCCGTAGAATTTCAGCCGTCCAAGGCGGTTGAGATCCAGACTTATCACTCCCGGAGCCGAACGGCCGTTTTCGGTCAGACAGAGGGCCGTCGCTCCCACCCGGCTCCCCGGCGACGTCACCCGTCTGAGGATCACTCCTTTGTCAAAGTATAGCCGGTCAAATAGCTCCTGGCCGCCGGTCTCCTTGGTTATGACCGTGAAAAGTCTCGCGCAGCCCGAGCAGCGTTCGATTATCTGCGCGGCCCTTTCTATTCCGGCGGAAATGTACAGCTCACCCACCGGCAGCGGCGTCAAAGCGGCCAATATCCGGGGCAGCTGCGATTCCGCCCCGCTGTCGCCCTCGTAAACTCTGGCATACGGCGCGGTCTGCTCAGAGAGAGTCGGGGCGATCAGGACGTTTTTTCGGCCAGCTTTTTTCAGCTTTTTCAGCGCGCGGGCATTTTTCAGATAAAAAATTTCAGCCGGTCCCCGCTCCTCGCGGCTCAGGGCCGGGGAAAAAAGGCCGCCCGATCTTCGGGCGGCAATAACTGTCAGCATTTACATCACCGAAACAAGTATATGCGGATATCGGCGTTTTATGCGTTCTTTATTTCAGATTTTCCAGGCTTTCAAGAACCTTGGCGTACATTTCTTTGTACTTTTCGCCCTTGGCCTTTTCCTCGTCTATCTTTTTCTGAGGCGCCTTAGACACGAAGCCGGGATTGCCTAACATCTTTTCCACCCGAGCTATCTCGCCTTCGAGACGAAGCTTCTCGTCCTCAAGGCGTTTGCGCTCCTTTTCCACGTCGATCAGATCCTCGAGGGGAATGAATATACGCGCGCCCTCGACTACGACGTTCACAGCCCCGGCGGGAATATCGGTCTCGTCGGCCTGTATCGCGACGTCCCTGGCTCCGGCCAGCTTCTCAAAGAAGCTGACGCCCGCGCTGAAAATTTCGGGCCTGTCGGTGACGATGAACATTCCGGCCCTGCGGGAGGGGGGTACGTTCATGCCTGTGCGCACATTGCGGACGCTGCGAATGGCGTTGCAGATCGTCTCTATGATCCGCTCGTCTTGGGGGAAGGACAGAGCCTCGTCATACCGGGGCCACTGGGCCGTAACTACAGTCTCGTCCTCCACAGGGAGAGAACAGTAGATCTCCTCGGTTATAAAAGGCATAAAGGGGTGGAGAAGCTTCATAACGTCCGCAAGCACCCAAACGAGGGTGCGCTGGGCGTCCAGCTTGCTTTCCGCGTCGGCTCCGTAAAGCCGGGGCTTAACTAACTCGATATACCAGTCGCATAGCTCGTCCCAGACAAAGTCGTAGAGATTGCCGAGGGCGACTCCCAGCTCAAAGCTGTCCAGATTCTCGGTGACGTTCTTTATTACCGTGTTAAGGCGGGAGAGTATCAATTTGTCCTCGGTTTTGGGGGCGTGGGGCAGTTCCCGTTTATCAAGCTCAAGGTTCATTAGCACAAAGCGGGCGGCGTTCCATATCTTGTTGGCAAAGTTACGGCTGGCCTCCACCCGCTCCATATAGAAGCGCATATCGTTGCCTGGGGCGTTGCCGGTGGCAAGAGTGAAGCGCAGCGCGTCGGCGCCGTACTTGTCGATTATCTCCAGGGGATCTATGCCGTTGCCAAGGGACTTGCTCATTTTACGGCCCTGACTGTCACGAACCAGGCCGTGAATGAATACGGTCTTAAAGGGGACGCTGTGCATATGCTCGCAGCTGCTGAATATCATTCTGGCCACCCAGAAGAAAATAATGTCGTAGCCCGTAACGAGGGTGCTGGTGGGGAAGAAGTACTTTAGCTCCTCGGTGTCGTCGGGGAAGCCCAGCGTGGAAAAGGGCCACAGGGCCGAGGAAAACCAGGTGTCAAGCACGTCCTCCTCCTGACGGACATGACCGCCGCACTTGGGGCAGACGGCGATGTCCTCCTTGGATACGGTCATCTCGCCGCAGTCGTCGCAGTAGAAGGCGGGTATCCTGTGTCCCCACCAGAGCTGGCGGCTGATGCACCAGTCGTGGACGTTCTCCATCCAGTTGAGATAGGTCTTGGTAAAGCGCTCGGGGACGAATTTTACCTCGCCGTCCTTTACCACCCGGATTGCCTCCTTCGCGAGGGGCGCCATGCTCACGAACCACTGGTCGCTGGTCAGCGGCTCCACAGTGGTGCCGCAGCGGTAACAGTGACCGACGTTGTGACTGTGATCCTCGACCTTTACAAGAGCGCCGCACTCCTCCAGGTCGGCGACGATACGCTCTCTGGCTTCATAGCGGTCAAGCCCCTCGTATTTGCCGCCGTTTTTATTGATAGTGGCGTCGTCGTTCATAACGTTAATTACCGGCAGGCTGTGACGCTTGCCCACCTCGAAATCGTTGGGATCGTGGGCGGGGGTTATCTTGACCGCGCCGGTACCGAAATCCTTTTCCACATACTCGTCGGCCACGATGGGTATTTCCCGGCCCACAAGGGGCAGGATGCAGGTCTTGCCGACCACGTCCTTATAGCGTTCGTCGTCGGGGTGTACCGCGATTGCGGTATCGCCCAGCATGGTCTCGGGCCGGGTGGTGGCCACGGTGATATAGCGGTCGGAGCCGGTTATCTGATAGCGAATGTGCCAGAAGTGGCCGGGCTGGTCGGAGTATTCCACCTCCGCGTCAGATAGGGCGGTGGCACAGCTCGGACACCAGTTTATGATCTTGTTGCCCCGGTAGATGAGGCCCTTGTTGTAAAGGTTGACAAAGACCTCCCGAACCGCCTTAGAGCAGCCCTCGTCCATAGTGAACCTTTCCCGATCCCAGTCGCAGGAGCTGCCGATTTTCTTGAGCTGGTTTATGATGCGGCTGCCGAACTTGTTCTTCCAATCCCAGACCCGCTCCAAAAACTTTTCCCGCCCCAGATCGTAGCGGGTCAGGCCCTCCTCCTTGCGGAGCGCCTCCTCCACCTTTATCTGTGTGGCGATACCGGCATGGTCGGTGCCAGGAATCCAAAGGGCGTTATATCCCTGCATCCGCTTGAAGCGGATAAGAATATCTTGAAGAGTTTCGTCAAGGGCGTGGCCCATGTGGAGCTGGCCCGTCACGTTGGGGGGCGGGATAACTATGGTATAAGGCTCCTTCTTGGAGTCAGGTTCGGCGTGGAAGTAGCCGCTTTCGACCCACTTGGAGTAAAGACGGTCCTCTATCTCGCCTGGATTGTAGGTTTTTTCAAGGTTTTTCAATGGTGTTCATCCTCTCGATATGTTGTATAACGTGAATAATCGCATATCGCTCTTCGCCGCGCGGCTAAGATACGTACACAGTTATAATAAATCCGATCAGCGCCAGCAGCAGCCCCGCCAGCTTAAAGGTCAGGA